>JAFDKD010000819.1 GCA_019307165.1 Deltaproteobacteria bacterium
ATCACTTTGCATATTTCGGCCACAAGGGCACCTAATAGCGTGTTCTTTGGACTTTTATAGTCAAAACGTCACCGTTCTTGTCTACTTTTATTTGCAGCGACAGCGTCGATTACATGGGACAGGGGGACGCTGGTAAAAAAGTAAGTTGACGTGTGTTGGGAGTTGATGTAACATTGCCCCATGCCTAGACAAGCCCGCCTGGACGCGCCCGGTGTGCTGCACCACATCATGATCCGGGGTATAGAGCGTCGAAAGATTTTCATAAACGACAGGGACCGTGAGGATTTCCTGGCGCGTCTTTCGAAACTTCTGCCCCAGACCGAGACCGCCTGTTACGCATGGGTGTTCCTTTCCAATCACGCCCATTTCCTCTTTCGAACCGGGCTTATCCCGCTTTCCTCGCTCATGAGAAGGCTGCTTACGGGATACGCCGTCAGCTTCAACCGCCGCCACAAGCGCCGTGGTCAGCTTTTTCAAAACCGATACAAATCCATCGTCTGCCAGGAAGACGCCTACCTGAAGGAACTCGTTCGCTATATTCACCTCAACCCCGTCCGTGCCGGTATTGTGCCGGGAATGAAAGAATTGAATAAATACCCTTACAGCGGGCACAGCGCGCTGGTACGCAGGCATGAAAGACCGTGGCAGGACGTGTCATATGTGTTGGGGTATTTTGGCAAAACGGTCGGGCGGGCCAGAAAGGCGTACGTGGATTTTGCAGAAGGAGGGATTGCCCAGGGACGTCGGGAAGACCTGACCGGCGGGGGATTGATTCGAAGTATGGGCGGATGGGCTGATGTAAAAGATCTGAAACGGCACGGGAATGAGCATGTGATGAGCGATGAGCGGATCTTGGGGGATTCGTCGTTTGTAGAAAATTTGCTCGCACAGGCCGATGAACGTTATGAACGTCGTTACGAATTGAAGCGCTTGGGATATGATGCGGACCGGATTGTCGAAAGAGTGGCTGAGATCTATGAAATGGATCCGCGTGACATATTGTCCAAGGGCAAGCAACAGCAAAAGGTGAAGGCGAGGAGTCTTTTTTGTTTTTGGGCGGTGAAGGAACTTGGCCTATCGCTCAGAGAACTGGCCCGGCGGTTGGAGTTGAGCCCTCCTGCCGTTGGGTATTCCGTTGAAAGGGGAGAGGCTCTTGCCCGTGAAAACGGATATCGTTTAATCAAATAGCAATTTACTTTCTTACCAGCGTCCCCCCCCTTGAGGTTTAATAAATGAAACGTTGGACACTCACTTTTTCCATATTCCTTTCCGTTATGTTGGCGGCATTTGCTGTTGCCGGCGATTCCTCTCACCTTCTTCGGGAAATAGAAGCTGAGGTCCCCGCCTTTATGAGCACCTGGGAGCGTATTGTGAATATTGATTCCGGGACGGGTGACGCCGGGGGACTCGCCAAAGTGGAAGCCGTCATCGTCCAACGGCTGAACGAACTCGGCGCAAAGGTGGAAATTGTTCCTGCGAAACCCGCTGTGGGCAACTGCATTGTGGGTACGTTCAAGGGAACGGGAAAAACGCGGATCATGATGATGATCCACTATGATACGGTATTTCAGAAAGGGGCGGCGGCGAAGCGGCCTTTCCGCGTCGAAGGAAAACGGGCTTTCGGACCGGGCGTGGCAGATGCCAAGAGCGGCGTGGCTTTGATCCTGCACGCCGTAAAACTGCTTCACGCACTGAATTTCACAGAGTATGGGAGCCTGACCGTATTGTTCAATCCGGACGAAGAAGAAAGCTCATTAGGTTCGCGAAACCTTATTCAAGAGGTGGCGGCCGAACAGGACTATGTACTCTCCTACGAACCGGCCGAGGGGGATATTGTCACGGTTGCCACCAATGGCATCGCCCGCGTGCACCTGACCGTCAAAGGGCTTGCCTCCCACGCAGGTTCGGCGCCTGAAAAAGGCCGCAATGCCGCGATCGAACTCGCCCACCAACTCCTGCAACTCAACGAACTGGGTGACCCGGACAAAAGGACTACTGTGAATTGGACTGTGTTGCGCGCCGGCCAAAAGGTCAACGTCATTCCCGATGAAGCGCGCGCCATCGCTGACATGCGTCTCTCTCAAAGCAGCGAGTTGCAGCGTGTGCAGCGGCAGGCTGAAAAGATCGTACAAAAGCATCTTGTTCCCGGCACCGACGTGACCGTGAAGGTCGAAAACAGGCGGCCGCCCCTGCCGCGGAATCGGGCGAGTGACGAAATGGCGGAAACAGCGAAACGCATATGCCGGGAAATCGGGTATCAAATCGAGCCTGCGGAAATGCGCTTCGGCACCGATGCAGGTTTCGCCTACAACCCGGCCGGCGACAAACCGGCGGTTCTTGAATCCATGGGTATCCTGGGCAATGGTTATCATACGCGGGACGAGTCCGCTGAGATCTACAAGTACGCCGAGATCGACAGCATCGTGCCTCGGTTATACCTTACGGTACGGATGATTCAGGAACTTTCGGGTGTGCGCCCTTGATCGATCCCCATTGGCTCCAGGTTCACAAGCCGGCTCTGGAAGTTCTTCATTGCGAAATATTGGAAGATCAATTATTTTAAATGCATGAAACTCAGCTTTTAAAGGAGAATGATATGGATATTTCATTGCCTTTAGATAAAATGACAAATCTGGATAAAATAGCAGTGATGGAAAAACTATGGAACGACCTCTGC
>JAFDKD010000820.1 GCA_019307165.1 Deltaproteobacteria bacterium
TGGTGCTTCTGGTACTTATCGCGCCGATATTTACAAGAGGTTTTCAGATAGGACGGTATTACCGAAATGTACCGATTATTATCCTGGTTGTCCTGTCTGTCTTCTTAATCGTAAACTATCCCATTTTCATTGAGCCCGCCAATTTCTTCGAAGGACTTACTTTGCAGGCAAGGCACGCCGTTGAAGGGCATGTCCTCCATATCGATCCCCTGACGCACCTGTTTTCCTATCACCTGATCAACAGTATCGCACCCGGGATTTCATGGCCGTTGACACTCCTGGCCCTGGCCGGTTTCCTGTGGATGGCTTTCAGGTGGCGGAAGCTCACCTCCCTTGACAGGATATTTTTCCTTTACTTTATATTCTTTTACATGGCGCACGAAATGTCCCCGTTGAAAGCCTATCCGGATTACGCTCGGTACATGATCCCGACTATTCCGGCCTTATTTTACTTCGTGGCGTTTCTGCTGCGAGAACTCATGGCTATCGGCCCGCGGTCGATCGCCCTCTCAATTTCTTTCGCCACCGCTCTCATCTTTATCTCCTTCGCGCTGGTTGACTCATTTAAGTTGGCTCATTATCTCAACAAGGACACACGTGAAGAAGCGGCGGCAATAGTCCAGGCATCGGGCAAGAAGGCGTTTTCGGAAAGATACGGCATCATAAAGACCCATATCCCCATTTTGGCCGACATCGACCTTTCCAAAGCAAGAGAGAGTGGGATCCAAGTGCTCGTGGCCAGCAGTTTGACCTATGGCCGATTTTTTCTGGAAGATGAAAAAGACCGCCGCCGAGCGTCATACCCTGTTCGTAAAGCGCGATATAAAGAACTGTTCTCGTTTCCGTTCACGGAAATCCGTCCCGCTTACAGGACCTATGCTTTCAGCAACCCGGTAATTCGGATCATCGATATCAGTTCGGATGCCAGATGATTTGTTTCTGAAACCATTCGCCCCCGCGGGGCACTTTCATTTGGCGTGCCCTATTCCTTGAGATCGGTATATGGTCCCGGGCGTCGCGCACTCATGTGCGAAATGCATAGAAGTCAGGAGTGATAATGGCATTCATTTCCAACCGACAGACGCCTGCCTCCGCGTTAAGGGGAAGTATGCTGTGGCTGATTGCGCTGCTTCTCACGGCCGCCGTCAATGTCGTGAGCGATACTGCGGCGATCACCTATATCACGGGGATGCTGCTGCTGACATTTTTTCCAGGGGCCCTACTCGTTCGCCTGATCATTTCCCGTGAAGACTTTGATGTATTGAGCCGCATCATGCTTGCTGTGGGGCTCAGCCTCGTTCTGAACTGTCTGGGATATTTCGTTCTCTGCTATGTCATCGACCAAGTGACGCGGCCCGTGGTCATCGGAATGATTATTGGCTATGCATTTCTGTTTCTGCTTCTATATCAATGGAAAAGACCCGGCCCGCGGCCGCGGTTTAAACGCCCTTCCTTGTGGACCGCCCTTGCGTTTGCCGTGTTGATCCTGGGAGCTGCCCTGCGCTTGACCCATCTCGGCTATTCCGACTACATCGGAGATGAGGCCGGAAACTGCATGACCAACAGTCTGGAACTTGTTCGAGGCCACCAATACGTGCTCCTCGAACCTATCGCCACGGGCAACAGGAGGCCCCCCACCCAAGTGTTGATCCCGGCACTCTCTTATCTACTGACCCGCACTTTCGACGAAGGGGTCATGCGGTTTCCTTTCGCGCTGGCGGGACTGGCGGCCATCTGGCTTATGTATATATTGGGCAGGGAGTTTTTCAAAAGTCCCCTGGGCGGATTGGTGGCCTGTTTCCTGTCGGCAATCAACGGGTACTTCCTGATCTTCTCCCGCCTGGTGCAATACCAATCCATTGTGATTCTGTTGATGATCCTGTCCGCCCTGTTCTTCTGGCGATTTATGAAATATGATGAGCAGGCCCTTATGAGCAAGTATCTCTTTTTGGGGACTTTGTTTTTTTCCTTTTCGGTGTTTACCCATTACGAGGGACTGCTCTTTCTGCCCGCCGCGGTATTCGCGCTTGTTTACAAAGGCAGAAGAGCGGGATGGAAGAATTGCCGCATCCCTCTGGCAGGGAGCTGCCTTCTCTTCCTGGTCATAACGGCACTCTTCTATATTCCGTTTTTTTTCATCGCACCCGGCAGCATGGATGCATTATCAACCCACTGGCATACAAGACACGATGCCTCATTGCATTTCAATGCCGACCTATTCTCTATCTCCATGCCGTTTTATATCTCAAAGGCTTACATGATAGCCCTCATTGTTTTGTCTCTTTTTTCGTTCTTTACAAAAAACAGGGCGCTTTTGGGCTTTATCGGGTGCTGGTTCCTCATGCCGTTCATTTACTATGTCGTCATATGCAGCACCTCGCATACGCATGTCTACACCT
>JAFDKD010000140.1 GCA_019307165.1 Deltaproteobacteria bacterium
TGCACCCATTAGGTGTCAGGTGTCAGGAAAGGATTTGTTTTAAGCAAACGCTGGAAAATCAAGTGGGGGCAATTTCAGCAACACACAGCGGCGTCGAAGTCTATTATTCGTACTCATATGAAACTTCAAGACAACCGCGACGCCCAACGGACTAAGTAAGTCAGCTTATCCGTCGGGCTTTTTTTGCACTCTCCCCCCTTTGCAAAGGGGGGCAGGGGGGGATTTAAAACCGCCTGAAAATCCCACTTTTTCAAAGGGGGACTTAAAGGCCCCTGCGCCTACTGCTGTTTTCGTGAATTTATCTGTTCGATTAGTTCCAACTAAGTGCGCCTGAATAAAAACTCCACCAGACCGGGACGGCAGATGAATGAACGGAGGGGCGTAAAGGCGTGCATCATGCCGAGGACGTCTCTGCTCTGACGGCCTCTTATGGGCAGGGAAAGGTGGTGCTGGGTCCTCTGGTGGACGCGAAAATCGGGTTCCACCACGAAAGAATTTACAATGGTGGTTTCACTTTCCTCCCCCAGGGCGAACAGGACCGCCGTCCCGCCCGGCTTCAGCAGGTCCCGGCATCGAACCACCAGCATGCTTACCTCCCGGTCATCCAGGCGGTCGGCCAGGTCCCACAGGACAATACCATCGAATGTTTCCGGGGGATAATCCAGGTCTGTCCAGGCGTCGCGCAGGGGATTCTCCCTGCGGATGCACCGATCCAACCGGATGAACATATCGCATATGGTGACCCTGCCGAGCCGGCCGGCAAAAAGGCGGATGTTTTCCTCGCATGCCGGTCCCAGGTCCAGGACCCGGGATTCCGGTTCTCCGGCCATGCGCTCAAAAAACATCTGCAGTGCATTGCTCTTGTACTCGATGAGGCGCGAGGCCGGGTCATCCCGGTTATTTGAGGCTGCAATTGCGACCAATGGTCAAACCCCTTCGGCATCCAAATCCGAATCATCGCTACCGGTGTCCCCACCCCACCCGGTGTCGGTCGTGCCCTCGGCTTCCCGCTCCAGCTCGATGACCGCCTTGAGGAAGGCGCCGTCTTGTACGGAGATGGTCTTGGCCCGGATTTCACCATTGAAATCGGCCTCCTCCGTGATAGCCACCCTGCCGACGGCCTGCACATTGCCCTTCAGCCGCCCGCTGATGGTCACGCTCTCTGCATGAATTTCGGCCTCCACCATGCCGTTTCGGCCAACGGTCAAGTGATTGCCGCCGACTTCGATCTTACCTTTCACCGTTCCTTCAATAATCAGGTCTTCCTTGCCCCGGATCGTGCCTTCAATGGTGATGCCCTCGCCGATAATGGTCTTATCCCCCATGACCATCGATTCATTGGGTGTCAAGGTTTCGAATTTCGGTTCTCTTGATTTCTTACGCATGATGTCCCCCCTCGTTTGAGAAGCACCTGATCCACCCCATGAAAAAGCCGAGACCAAATCAGGTGGTGGATTCAGAAAGCACCGGTCTTCCGGTGATCTTAAGAAAATGGATTGGGCGTGTCAATGTCAGGCAATGCCGTCCATCAGCTTTCCCAGGTCTTTCAGATGGGATTTTTCCTCTTCGGCCAGGTCATGCAACACATGCCGGCCTTCGCGCACCGTGGCGCGTTGCGCATATCTCATGTAAAGATCCATGGCCTGGACCTCCAACATCATGGCCACCGTCAGGATACCCTCAACGGTTTCCATGACCGCCCTATTCTCCTGCAGAAACATCTTGGTGGTGAAGCCCCCTTCCACAATGCCCCCGGGCTCGTCCGCATCCTCCAAATCGGCGGCCTCCGGATCAAGTTTCCGATAGAGATTGAACACTTTCCGTTTGTGCCCTTCTTCCATTTTTGCCAACCGGTCGATCAGGGCCACCGCCGGCTCGTCATGCAAGTCGGCGCCGATTTGGCGATACAATTCCCCAAGGCCGGCTTCCATGGCGTAGGCAAGCGCAAGCATATCGACGATTGAGGCATCGGCGGGCAGGTGCCACATGCCCATTTCCCGGGGCCCGACTGCCGTGTGCCCATTCCAGGCCTTGATTCCCCCTTTCAGGTTATAGACCTCCGCAAAGCCTTGACCGGCCAGCATCTGGGCAGCGGCACGGCTGCGCCCGCCAACGGCTCAATAGACAATGACCGGTTTTTCGCGGTCAAGCTCTCCCATGCGGTCGGCCAGCTGAGGGAGGGGGATCAGACGGGTACCGGGCAGGTGCGCCTTTTCATACTCTCCCGGCTGTCGTACGTCCAGGAGTGTGAACGTGCCTTCCCTGTGCTCGGAGACATAGGCCCTGAGCGCATCGGCGTCCATGTTCGCCACGGGTATCAAAAACGATTTCCAGCGCATGTCAAGCTTTCTCCTTCTTGCAGGGTGTTGAGGTCGATATCCTCAACGGGCTTGCTTCGCGGACGATAAAACTCCCTCAAATCGTTCAGAAGCAGCTCCAGCCTCGACACCTCTTCGGAGATAATATTCAATTTTTTGAGTGTGTGATCATCGGGCGCCTCTTTGGCGAGTTGTTGGGCGAAGCCCCCGATCATCATGAGGGAATTTCGGATTTCGTGGGTGATTTCGGCGACCACCTGTCCAAGCGCGGCCAGGCGCTCCGACTTCGTGACTTGTTCCTGAAGCGCCTTGGTCTCGGTGAGATCCCTTATAATGGCGGTAAAAAAAAGCTTGCCGTCCAGTTCAGACACGGAAAATGAAATACCGGCGGGAAAGATGTCTCCGTTTTTCCGGGCGGCCTCCATTTCGGTGACGTGCCCGATCCGCCGGGGAACACGGGTCTTTACATAGCGTTCGACCGCCTGCCGATGGTCCCGGCTCCAGCCGGGGGCCATGATTATCTGGAGATCGCGGCCCACGACCTCTTCCCGGCTGTAACCGAAAATCGCCTCGGCGGCCTTATTGAAAAAGATGACCTTGTGGTTTTCGTTTATGGTGACAAAGGCCTCGTTGGTATTTTCAACGGCCCTTTTGAGGACCGCAAGTTCTCGCTGAAAACTGACGCGATCGGACATTTTTTTCCCGTCTGTTATTCCTTTTCGAACTGGTCCTTGGTGGCTCCACAGACCGGACAGCTCCAGTCATCCGACAGGTCTTCAAATGCGGTTCCCGGCTCCACGCCGTTATCGGGATCACCTTCCGCCGGGTCATACACATAACCGCATACACCGCACACATACTTATCCATGCCGTCCTCCTTTTACAATGAATGTGTTTTTGTTAATCTGAGAAATTATATGTATCCGGGTCGCCTTGCGCAAGGACTAATTTCCGGTTCCCGGGTTCAGCCAGTAAAAAGCGGGGGAGGTGAACGGTGGTTCCCCTCCCCCGATGATTATCAGGATAAGTACGAAATCAAGGAAACGGGCTCCGTTTTCAGACACTCGTTCCCGTCAACGATTACGCGGCATCCAGCTCGCGGCGGTCGCTCATGTCCATGAGCACGCGCTCCCTGGCCTTGTCGATGCCCAGTTCCTTCCGCTTTTTATCGATGTGAGCAATCATCAGCTGGGCCATTTCAATCGGGTCCTTCGCGAATCCCCATTTCCCGAATCCCAGTTCTTCCAGACCTTCGAAGAGGTGCTTATGGAACTTAGTCTCTTCGATAATGGGAAAAGTCACCCCGAATACAGTGTAAACGCCCGATGCCACAAAGTAATGTCCGATGGAGATGGCCTTCTCGCTCATCCACTCGGGGGCAGCGCCCGCGACCGGAAGGTCCGCGAGGCTCTCGCCCAGGCCGCCCGTCCGCACCATTTCCGAACAGGCGATCAGGATGCGGCTGTTGTCCACGCAGGAGCCGAGGCCGAGCACCGGCGGCATGCCCACGGTCTCGCAGACCTCTGCCAGACCCGGTCCGGCCAGGTGCGCCGCCTCCGGCGTATACAGGCCGGCCTTGGCCAGGGCGACCTGAGAACATCCGGTCTGGACCACCAGAACATCGTTACGGATCAACTCCTTCACCATCTCAACATGGACGTAATCCTGCTTGACCCTCGGGTTGGTGCAGCCCACGACGCCGGCCACCCCGCGGATGCGACCGTTGATGATATTGTCGTTGAGCGGGGTGTAGGACGACCTGAATGTGCCGCCCAGCATGTAGTTGATGTACTCGTGGGAGAACCCGTGGATGCCCATGGTCTTGAATTGCGGGATCTCCACGGGAAGCTTCCGGTTCTTGAAGCGGACGATGGCGTTTTCGACGATGGCGTCCGTGCACGCCCTGGGGGAATGCTCCTCAAACTCGATGTGCTCGACGCCCTCGATGTGGCACCTGGGGTTGGTGGTGAACAGCCGGGTGTTGTAACATTCGGCCACTTTGGCCAGCCCCTGTTTGATGCACTGGACGTCCACGCCCATGGCATCCACGGCCCCGGTGATCAGGACCGCTTCCGTGGACATGAAGTTGCCGGCATGGGGAACGCCGTGCCTGGACATCATTTCCGCACCCGAGCAGCACATGCCCACCAGGTTGATGCCATTGGCCCCGGCATCCTTGGCCGCCTGGATCAGGCTCGGGTCATTGACCGAGTCGATCATGGACTCGAACAGGTTGGGCTCGTGGCCGTGGATGATGACATTCACGTGATCTTCCTTCAAGCACCCCATGTCCACCTCGACCTTGACCGGTGTGGGCGTCCCGAAAAGAATGTCCGATATCTCCGTGGCCACCATGGAGCCGCCCCATCCATCGGCCAAAGCCGTCCGGCTGCACTGTTTGGTGATATTCTCGTAGTGCTGGTCCACGCCCATGTGGGTGCGGTGCATGAGTTCCATGATCTCCCGCATGGCGCCCCGAGGGACCACGCCTTGCTTCCGCCAGGTCTCCAGGGTCTTGGCGGGTACGCGCTTGGCAAAGGGGATCTCGCCCTCCACCTGGGTGTAGGTGCGCTCCAGTTCACTGTAGAGTTCCAGGGCGATGTCCTTGATTTCCCGGCCCTCTGTTACGATGCCGATCTCCTTGGCCACCTCTTGCAGCTTGGTGGGGTCCTTGATCTTGTAGTCTTCGATCTTGCCGTTGACCACTTCACGGAACAGATCCAGCATGCTCATGCCGTGGTCCGTATGGGCCGCGGCCCCGCTGGCGACCATCCGGGCAAAGTTCCTGGCCTGAATGGTGTCGATGGTCGCGCCGCAGACGCCCACCTTGCCGTAGGGATCTTTCGAATTCAGCCGGCAGGGTCCCATCGAACAGTGCTTGCAGCAGGCCGAATCCGCGCCGATGGGGCATGCCTTCATGTTGGCGGCACGGTGAAACGCCGTCTCAACGCCGTCACGCTCCGCTTTTCTGAGCATCTGGGCGGTTGCCTCGCATATGGTCGCGTTTTTGATGTCCAGGGGCTTGCCCGCCTTTTCTTTCTTTTTTTCTTCTGTCATGTGTATTCTCCTTAGTGATTTTTGATAAGTTTATTAGTAACTATTACTATTTAAAGTTCAAAAAAAAACCTAATTCTCCCGTTTCCAAAACGCCACAACCCCGTCCTTGCCGAAATTGAGCTGAACCAGTTCCCAGCCTTCGGCTCCCTTCTCATTGAGAATATCGCCCAGCACCCGGGTTTGATCACCGGGGAGTTGGTCGAGCCCGCACTCGCCCTCGTCCGTGCAAAAATATACCAGCCGGGTGAAGGCGTCCGCCGCATGCTTGCTGATATGGTACTCGAATCGCTTCATTTTCGGAAGTCCGGACCCCTTCTAGAGAAAATCAGGTTAGTGCCCATCCATAAACGAAATTTGGGCACCGGCAAGTTACCAGGTTAGGCCTCGGCCTCCATAGTACACTGGGCGAAGTCAATCTCCTTGCCGCACCCCTTGCAGGTATGGGCGCGATTGAATTCATCCGAGAAAATCTCTTTTTCTTTTCCGCAATTCGGGCACTTACACACAAAAGACTTCAAATGCTTTAAATCTTCATAACCCGGACAATGCTGGGGCGTGGTCATGGTGTCCCCCTTTTCATGAGTTTGCAGATGCTACCATAAAAGATCTTTTCGACCATTTCAAGAAAAAAAAGGGCCATCCCCGGATCGGCGCCGCCCCTTGTTGACTTTTGGACGGGAGTTTAGAAACCCGCTCGCCTCAATTCTGCATCTTCTTCCCGATATCGCGCCCGTAATCCTGTGCCATCTGAATGCCGCCTCCCAGAGACGAGGACTTCAGCCGCAACGGTCCGCTCACTATGGTCATTTTGAAGATATTGTTCATGGTGTCCAAAATACGGCCGGCGGCCTCTCCGCTCCAGCCGAAGGCCCCGAACGAACCGGCGACCTTGTCCTGCAGGTCCAACATTTCGGCCAAGAAGAGCATGGTTTTCATGCCCTGCATCATTTCGCCGTGGTAGGTGGCGGACCCGAACACATAGGCGTCGAACCCTTCGAGGTCCGTTTCTTTTTTGATTTGGGTGACATTGACGACACCGGCTTCCTGTCCTTCAAATCGAATGCCTTCGGCAATGAGTTCCGCGATTTTTTTGGTTTCTCCCGCTCTCGTGCAATAAACGACCAATGCTTTTGCCATCAATAGCCTCCCCCGAACACGCAGTTGGTCCGAAGACGCGCGGCCCGATCCGCAACCGCCGATCCATGCCAACATCGTTTTTGCGTTCAAAAAGCGAATACATCCCGAGGCCGGCGATCGGGCCGACCCCGGCCGAATTACGCCTGATCGACCTCTTCCACCTTCCCCTTCAACTTGGTTCCGCAGTGGGGGCAGAGGATCTCAACCTCTTTCTCGTCCCCGATGAATTTTTCACGCAGTGTTTCGGGGCCCAGGAAACTGATATCCCCGCACGAACAGGCGGGGCACTCCGCCCTTACGGTGAATTTTTTCTTTGACATGATATTGCCTCCATTTCGACAGGCTTAAAGTCTTGGGTCGCTGCCCGTAGTCCCGCAGTCCGGGATATAACAGGCCACGTCCACGAACTCGCACTTTTCTTTACAGGACGGGCACGTTTCAGGCGGTGTGTCCGCCTTGAGCGCGTACCCGCACTTGCTGCATTTCCAGTCACCCATGATCGGCATCTCCTTTC
>JAFDKD010000821.1 GCA_019307165.1 Deltaproteobacteria bacterium
CTGATGATGGTGGCCGACAAACCACGTGATGTGGTGAATCAGGTGCTTTACAACCTGAGACTCCACGTGGCAAAGCGGCTCAACCTTGCGGCCGATGATCTTTACCGCCCGTTGTGGGTAACCCATTTCCCTCTGTTCGAAAGCAAGGAAGAGGGCGTTTCCTCCCTGCACCACCCCTTTACCATGCCGGACCGGATCGATTTCGACCCGACCGACACGGAAGAACTGTTGGCGCTGAACTCCCGCGCCTATGACCTGGTGATGAACGGAGAGGAACTGGGCGGCGGGAGCATCCGGATTCATGACGCCGCCGTTCAGCGGAAGGTCTTTCGCGCGCTCGGCCTGAGCCCTGCGGAGGCGGAAGCTAAGTTCGGGTTCTTCCTGAAGGCCCTGGCATATGGTCCGCCCCCCCATGCCGGCCTGGCCCTCGGGCTGGACCGGGTCGTGGCCATGATCCTGAAAACGGACTCCATCCGGGACGTCATCGCCTTTCCCAAAAACCGGCGGGCTTTTTGTCCGTTGACGCGGGCCCCGGCCGACGTGGACCCGGATCAACTGACAGAACTGGGGCTGACGGGAACGGGCCCGGGAACGTTGCGGGCGGAAGCCCCGGGGGCCGACCGCAGAGGTGGTCCCGCCGGGAGCGCGCCCGCTCCCGAAAAGATCACCCTCAAGGAAGTGCGGCACGTGGCCAAACTGGCCCGCTTGAAATTGGACGAGGCCGAAATCGAGGGCTTTCAGGAAGACCTCAATGCCATTCTGGATTCCATGGAAACCTTGAAAACCCTTGATACCGAAACAACCCAACCCATGAAACACGTTCTGGATTTAAAAAACGTCTGGCGGGATGACGAGCCGAGAAAAGGGAAAGACTCGGAATCGATCCTGGAAAACGCGCCCCAGAGAGAAGGGGACTTTTTCAGGGTCACCAAAATCCTGGAAGGATAAGACGACATGGATTTGTGCGACCGCAGCGCGGCGGAACTGGCCGCAATGCTCAGGGCGGGAGAGGTCAGTTCCCGTGAAATCACCGAATCCGTTTTTAGAAGGCTGGATCAGAAAGAACCGCTGATCAACGCCTACATCACGGAGACGCGGGACCTGGCGCTCAAGCAGGCCGACCTGGCGGACAAAAGATTCAAGGAGGGCAAACGGATCTCCGCCCTCAACGGCATTCCCATCGCCATCAAGGACGTCCTCTGCACCAAGGGCATCCGGACCACCTGCGGCTCGCGAATCCTGCACAACTACATCCCGCCCTATGACGCCACCGCCGTGAAAAAGGTGCTGCGGACGGGGGCCGTGGTGATCGGCAAGACCAACATGGACGAATTCGCCATGGGGTCGTCCTGCGAAAACAGCGCGGCGGGCCCCACCCGGAACCCGGTCGATCCCGACCGCGTGCCCGGGGGCTCCAGCGGCGGCTCCGGCGCGGCTGTCGCGGCGGGCGAGACGGTCCTTGCCCTGGGTACGGACACGGGGGGCTCCATCCGGCTCCCTTCGGCCTTCTGCGGTGTGTGCGGCATCAAACCCACCTATGGCAGGGTCTCCAGATACGGGGTGGTCGCCTACGCCTCGTCCCTGGACCAGGTGGGCGCCCTGGCCCGGACCGTGGAAGACTGCACCCTGCTGCTCAATGTCATCTGCGGGCATGATAAGCGGGATACCACCTCGGCCGACA
Organism: Deltaproteobacteria bacterium; assembly: GCA_019307165.1. Classification (GTDB taxonomy): domain Bacteria; phylum Desulfobacterota; class DSM-4660; order Desulfatiglandales; family Desulfatiglandaceae; genus JAFDKD01. Next base: position 1,682 of record JAFDKD010000821.1, read on the forward strand.
TCGGCGCCCCCGATTTCACCAAGGCCCTGAACAGGGGGGTCAAGGGGTTGCGGATCGGCGTGCCCAAAGAGTATTTCGTTGAAGGGATCGACCCCCGGATCAAGGATTGCATCACCGAGTCGATCGCCCTCATGGAACGCAACGGCGCCGAGATCGTCGATATATCGCTTCCGTCCACCCCCTACGCCATCAGCGCCTATTACATTATCGCCACCGCGGAGGCCAGCAGCAACCTGGCCCGATACGATGGGGTCAAGTACGGGTTCCGTACGGATCGGGACGTGCCCGATTCGGTCCAGCTGTACGAGTGGACGCGAAGCCAGGGGTTCGGACAAGAGGTCAAGCGACGGATCATGCTGGGCACCTACGTCCTGTCGGCGGGCTATTACGACGCCTATTACCTGAAGGCCCAGGCGGCAAGGACCCTGGTCAAGGAGGACTTCGACCGGGCCTTTGAGCGGGTTGACTGCATTGTCACCCCTGTTTCACCGTGCCTCCCGTTCAAGCTGGGGGAAAAACTGACCGACCCGGTACAGATGTACCTGGTGGATGTCTACACCGTCTCGGTCAACATGGCAGGGCTCCCCGGAATGAGCATCAATTGCGGCCGGGTGGACGGGCTCCCCGTGGGCATGCAGATCATCGGCCGGCCGTTTGACGAAGCCATGGTCCTTCGCGTGGGGGACGCCTTCGAGAAAATGAGAGGGGC
>JAFDKD010000141.1 GCA_019307165.1 Deltaproteobacteria bacterium
TGTTGTATCTTTCGTAGGGGTACCCCCCCCTGATTGCCCTTTGGGTAGCCTACCGGACCACAAATGTCCCCTCATTGACGATAAGCGTTCCCCGGCTTATCTCCAGCATCCCGTTGATTGAGACGCTCGCCGGGTTGGCGAATGCGGCATCGAGCGCATGAAGGGTGAGGGTCTTGGACACATCGAGGACCATGTCCTCGTTATAAGGTCCGCCATCCTCCGTTATTTTTATGGTCCCCCCGTCGTCCGTCCCTGCGATTCCATTTTCTATGGTATTGAAGCAGGGCACATACACACCGCAGGGGACATAGGTCGCATCTCCCGGCGCCAAATCGAATGTTGCGGTGACGTTCGTGTGATCGTCCATGGTCACCACGCAATCCTGCGTCCCGGAACAGCCCCCCCCGGACCATCCCTGAAAAACGGCGCCGGCATCTTCCGTGGCGGTCAATGTCACGACCTCATTCTCAGGAAAGTCTTCCTCGCAGTCCGAACCGCAGTTGATGCCGCCGGGGATACCGGCGACGGTCCCCGAACCGGTCCCGTCCTTGATGATCGAAAGCGTGTAGCTCGGTGTTACGAATTGCCTGAAATCGGCTACCGTATACGCCGTTTCGTTCAGGGTTTTCCGATTGTCCGCATCGCAATCCGGTTCGGGTTCACCCTCTATGCAGTCGGTAGACGTTCCTTCCGCCACCCCCATGGGAACGCCGCCGTATTCGACTTCCGGATTCGACCAATATGGCAGTCTGGTGCAATTGGACCCGGCAACGGCACATTCCGTGTTGTAGGCCATGATGGTGCGCCAGCCCTCGGCCTGATTTACAAAGCCGTGATTATATGAATAGGGTTTGTTTTCGGTGTCATCCACATACCAGTCGTGGCGGGCCCCCATATTGTGACCGAGTTCGTGGGCAAAGCTGTAATATCCTGTTGCGCAACTCCGGGAAACCACGGCAAAGGACCAGACTGCAAAACTCGTCGATACACTGGTCATGAGAAAGGCTATCCCGCAGTAAGTCCCGTTGTTGACGATAAGCACCACCTCGTCAGCTCCGGTCATATCGCGCCAATCGTGAATGTCGTCCATGTATCCATCGGAAGTTCTTTGCAGTCTGGACAGGGTATCTTGCCAGTTGAAATCACTTTCATCGTAAGCGACCTCGGCGGTATGAACCAGGTTCAGGCGTTGGTTAATGCCGCTGTTTTCGTAGCTCTGATTGGTCTCGGTCACCGCCAGGTCGATCAGGCTTTCAATCCCGCTGTACCCCGCCGCCTCCGTGTAAACCACCATGACATCGATGACGGCGCCGCTGTCCCCTTCCGCAGGCGGATCGAAAGCAATCCCGTCCCCGGCGACATCGATCCCTATGGGAATGGGATACGCCTCGGGCGGAAAGGCGGATGAATCGATCTCATGAACGGCCGTGATCCCCTGGCCCGCATGCCGCACTTCATAGAGTGCGTCGGGGGTCCTGATATTGCCCACCATCATGCCGTCTTTGACGACCAGCGTTACGCTGCCGTTTTTCACATCATCCAGACGGCCGATCCAGGAGATGCTCCCGGAGCGATTCAAATGCACGGTGTCAAAAACAGCCCAAAATCCGACGTCCTCGAACAGGTTCAAATCGAAACCGCCGGCATCGTTCAATCGGGCCTGACCGGATGGTGTCTCCAGGACTTCAAGCCAGTCTTCGTGAATCTCCACATACCGGGTCCTGACGATGTGCTCGGGGTGATCCGATTCCGGTTCATCGGTGTGGAAGATTTCCGCCGTATAGGGGAGTTCAATGAAAATGGCATCGGGAATTTCTCCCGAAAAGGCGGGTCCGGCAAACAAACCGATGACCAGCAAGAGTAAAAGGTGCGTTTTTGCCATGCGGCTGATTCCTTTCTTAATCGAAATAGGAGATGAGCCTATACACAGCAAACTTCATGCCACGACAATCAGCAGGCGTACTGAGGTCTATTTACTTGAATTTAAAAAGGTTTTCCGTATGGCATCATTGTCCTGATTCAAGGAAAGTGCCAACAATTGGCTGAATGAGGCAACAAAATGGGCTTGTTTGATGCAGCAATCATTGATCCACAACTTCAAATGCAGTGGGGCCGGCGACCATGTGAATGCCGTTGTCCAGCTTGACCACGTAAAGGGGAAAGCTGGAGTCGGTCTCTTCCTGGATCGCGCCTCTCACCCCCTTGTATCCTTTTGTCATTTCAATTCGAGTGCCTGATTCGACCATAGGTCTTCTCCTTACTCATCCACGATATAGTCCTTCAGTTTATCCCGCAGGGAATCGGGCCAGTCCTTTTCGAACAAAAATGCCTTTACTTCCTCTTTGGTGAAGCTGTTGGTGATCTCGGCGGGCAAACTCCTCAAGACTTCCAGTTTCTCGGGATCGGGTTGTTTTTCCTGTTCTTTGTTTTCACTCATGGTTAGCTCCTTGTGTTACCTCTCTTGGTTTTGTCCGGTGCAGTTGAACATAACAACTGGCGTCCAGGGTTCAAGGTTCAGGGTTTCGTGTTACGCGTTGCGAGTTACAGGTTGCGCGGAGGTTGATTTTCTCTCGCAAAAAACGCAAAGGTCGCCAAGATAAGGGCATTGAAGATTGATCCCCCTTTCTCCGCCACCCCGCGCCAGAAAACAGCGGAATCGCCGATCTGCGCCCCTTTTTGTCGTCCCCGCATGAATTTGGCGGGGACCCAGCATCATATCAAATCAAAATACAAATCCTTCCATTCAGGTTTTCTGGATTCCCCTTCGGCCGTGAGCTCAGGGCCGAACGGCCGCCGAATTCATGCGGGTCGAAGATCCCGCCGGTTTTTGGCGGGGAATGACAGGTTAATTTCCCGCCGTTCTTGTGCGGGGACACCTTGTTTTAGTGACACCTGTCGAAGATCCCGCCGCCCTTGGGCGGGGAACACTGACACCTGACACCTCTAATGGGCCTCCATGAAATCCGACACTGTTTTCCAGAAGTTTCACGGTCGATCAGACCGCCGTCCTTGGGCGGGGCCGCCCCCCGGGCCGGAGGCGACGCGTTTCGCTACGCGATGTCACCCAGAAAATCCAGGATCTCCTCGTGACATCCGGCGTTGCTGGCCACCAGCCCGTCCAGGTTGGTAATGGGCCGTCCCGGAGGAGGCTCATAGTCGATGAGCTTACCATCCAGATCGGTGACGCGCCCGCCCGCTTCCTCCAGGATGATCTGACCCGTGCAGTGATCCCAGGGATAGGCGATCCCAAAATAGGGGTCGGCCGACCGGATGTATACATCCGCACGACCCAGAGCCAGCATCAGGTACTTTGTTTGGCCGTCCATGCGAATCAGTTGCTGAATACCCGCCCTGTCGACAAATTTTCCGCAGATGTCATCCATGTCGTGGGCCCTGGAGCCCACCAGCCTCATCCGGGATATGTCCCGCACGTCCGATACGCGCAACGGTTCCACACGATCACGGCCTGCTTCCAGCCAATAGGCCCCCTCCCCCCGTCCTGCGTAGGCGATGATGGTGGTCTTTTCGCCTCCGTCCTCCCCGGGAAAGGCCGGCGCGGCCATGCAGCCGAATCTCGGCCGCCCGTCAAAATAGAGCCCGATGGCGACGGCGTAACTGAGTCCCCGTTCAAACCCCTTGGTCCCGTCAATGGGATCGATCATCCATATGCGCCGGCCTTCCGGGTTCCCCCTGTCGTTCACGACCTGCGCCAGGTTCCGGCTTTCATGATCGTATCCAAGATCGCGGAGGGCCTCGCCGGCAGACATGGCCAGGGCATTTCGCCCATCGGAAGAAATGGCCTCTTCGGCTTCAATCCTGTCATTCGGGAAGTGCCTGCGAAGGCCTGACAGGATGATGGCCTGTGACACAATGTCGGCCTGGGTAACCGGTGTATGGTCTTGCTTTCTGGAGGCTTGAATGCCGTTTTCGCGAATCCGCTCGGTGGCCGCCGCCGCCTTTCGGGCGAGGTCCAGGGTTACGGAGATCTCTTTGGTGAATCGGGAGTTTTCCATTCCTACAGATTCTCCCGTATGGCTTGCGCGAATTCCGAGCACTTCAACTCCGTAGCGTTTTCCATCTGGCGTGCCAGGTCATAGGTCACAAGGCCCCGTGAAATGGTCCGCGTGAGGCCGGCCAGGATCAGGTCGGCCGCTTCCGTCCATCCCATGAACCTGAGCATCTCGACCCCCGAAAGAATGAGGGAGCCCGGATTGACCTTGTCCATGCCGGCGTATTTGGGGGCCGTACCGTGGGTGGCTTCGAAGAGCGCCCGACGGTCCCCGATATTGGCGCCGGGGGCCAGGCCGAGCCCGCCCACCTGGGCCGCTGCTGCGTCCGACAGGTAATCGCCGTTGAGATTGGGCGTGGCGATCACGTCGTATTCCTGGGGCCGGAGAAGGAGCTGCTGAAACATGGCATCGGCGATCCGATCTTTGATCACAACCCGGTCTTCAGGCGGACGGCCTTCGAACCGGTCAACCACGTCCTGCTCGGAGACGACTGCATCGGAAAACGCGTCCGCGGCCAGTTCATAACCCCAGTCGCGAAACGCACCTTCCGTGTATTTCATGATGTTGCCCTTGTGCATCAGGGTGACGCTGTCCCGGCCGTGCTCGACCGCATATTCAATGGCCATCCGAATCAGGCGGACGGAATTGTGCTTGCTCATGGGTTTGATGCCGATGGCGCTTTCCGTTGACACGGTGCCCAGTCCGGATGCTTGGGCCTTCTCGTTGACCAATTCCAGCAGGGCCCGGGCCTCGTCAGAGCCGGCAGGCCACTCCAGGCCGGCATAAACGTCTTCCATGTTTTCGCGAAAAATGACCACGTCAACCCATTCGGGATGCCGCACCGGGGCCGGCACGCCGGGCACGTACTTCACCGGTCTCACGCAGGCGTAGAGATCCAGAATTTGACGCAGGGCCACGTTCAGGGAACGAAACCCTCCCCCCACCGGCGTGGTGAGCGGCCCCTTGATGGCGATCCCGTATTCGGATATGGCCTCCAGCGTCTCTTCAGGCAGGGCCTTGTCCGCCCCATACGCCTGCTGGGCCTTTTCTCCCGCGAATATCTCAAGCCAGGCGATCCCCTTTTCTCCGCCATATGACTTTTCAACGGCCGCATCCATGACCGTTCGGGTCGCGGCCCAGATATCCGGTCCGATGCCGTCGCCTTCGATAAAGGGAATGATGGGTCGGGCGGGGACAACGGGTTTGCCGCGCTCATCCCAGGTGACGGTTTCGCCATGGGACCCTGCGGATATGCGGTCGTCTTTCATCATATTCTCCCTTTTCCAGTGTGGAAACGGTTCAGCGTTCGCGGCTCAGAGCTCACGGCCTGTTCAAGGTTGGTTTCCACTCTACACAACCGTGAACCGTCGAACCCGCAAAAATGGTTCCCCGTTCAGCGTTCTGGGTTCCCGGTTTAGGGCTGGTTCTTTCCTTGAACCCTTGAACCCTGAACCTTGAACCCTCTCTTCCAAGTCTAGCAACTGCCTTGTCGGTATGCCAAGTCAAAACTGTCGATCATTAAGTTGGTGCCGACCGGGCGCCGGCGTGAAAAGTGGCGCGCCTTTCGGGTCAGAAATGGTATGGCTGAGTCTCAAAATCAGCGTCAAAGGAGACTCGCGTCCGATTCCCTCGCAGGTTTCTCGCCGGCTTGCGGCTTTGGCTCGGCTGCTTCATCCTAAACATCGAATGCTTGGATTACGGTTGACACACAAGACCGCAATTTCGTACCCTTTTATCAAGGTGTTAGATAGTTAAAGGCCGGCGGCGTGAGGCAAATCATTTCATGTAAGGCAATGCATGAGGAGAATTCTATGGCCTGGATTCAGGGTTCAACGGAAAAAACCGTTTGGGAGAAAACGGATGATGAGATTGTCCTGATCCATACCGAGACTTCCGCATACTACGGGCTCAATAGTACCGGGTCCTGGCTGTGGGAATGCATGGTGCAGCAACCATACAAGGAGGACGAACTGGTTGATTTAGTGGTTCACCATCTGCATCAGGAGCCTGAGCATGGAAGACTCGTGGTGTCCGCTTTTATCGCCACATTAAGAGAAGCTGACCTGATCGTCGAGCAGGACCATGCACCTGACAGGGATGCCTCTGCGGAGGTGCCACCTGCACCGACACCATATGAAGTCCCCACCATGGTCAAATTCGGTGACCTTGAAACTCTTTTCCTGAGCGGTGAATAGATTTGGCTGATAAAGCCGTAGCCAAGCTTCTTGCCCAAAAAATTCAGGTTAAGCATTCCCATCGCCTTAACCCGCTTTTATTTCACGGATACACCATGGATCCCATGCTTCAGGAGGGCGACCAAGTCATTGTTGAACCCTTGAATTGGGAAGACATTCAGATTGGTGATATCGTAACGTATTGCCACCTTGACTGCTTTCCTTCCCGCAGGGTGGTTAAAAAGCACCGCAATCATCTGATGTTGTGGTGTGACAACTGGCATTACAAACGCTTCGTGGTCACCCCTGAGCGGATTTTGGGGCGCGTCGTCTCGCGTAGGCGCGGGGGAACCGTCCTTCATCGAGAAGATTCCGAATGGGATCTCTTAAAAGAACAGGCTCTCCTCATATATAGGAATACACGGTTCGCCCGGTTCAAACACCGGATAAGAGAAAGCAGCCGGGCATTGATCGGTAAGAAAGAGGCCCGCAGGGTGGATGGATAACCGGGTGCGGAATTTGAAATCAGTAATAAAGAAACAACTTCGCGGGCAAAATAAATCGCCCATTCGGGCAGGTGTTCAATTGGGAGACCTTTACTGCTTTGTTGAATCAACGGATGCTGCCTTGCTGGATTCCCTGGCAGCGGCCTACGGCACCCCACTGCTTGATGTCGAACATGAGAACCCTGAAGGTGTTGGTTGTACGATCCGTGTTTTTGAACGGGAAGAATCCTCTCCCGACCTGCCGCCGGACGGTATGAAAATACAAAACTGTGATGGGCGTTGGCTCGTAGACTCGCCGTATCTGGCTTGCACCTTGGACCGGAACCATACGCCGCCGCGCGTCACCCTTCATCTTAGACAGCCCGACCTGGCGCATCATCTCAAGATTTACGTTCTCTGGCTGACCCTTAACAAAGTACTGCTGTTAATGAATCGTTTATTGCTTCATGCCGCCGCCGTAAAATTCCAGGGGCGGGTAATTCTGTTTGCCGGTCGCAGGGGAACAGGTAAGTCAACAGTTTCTCTTGCTCTGGCTAAACAAGGTGCGGTGGTTCTGGCTGAGGATCACATTATTGCCTATGGCGCCGATGGAGGGATTCAGGTGAGTGGATGCAATGCGCGCTTCCGGGTGATGCCGGACGCTGAAGCCTATCTGTTTGGAAATTCCCTGAAAGCTCCTGTGGTCGACGTGGGAGGCGTTCTAAAAAAAGAGGGGAACCTTTATGATCACGTGAAGTGCGCCCCCAATCGTGCCTTCCGACCGGATGCACTGTGTTTTAATGTGCTTGGATCTAATCTTGCATTGCGTCGGATAAAGCCCCAGGAAGCGGTGAGGCGAATTATGGCGAACACCCGGGATGTGCAGCGTTTTTCAGGAGGAGAGGATTTCGGCCGTTATTTAAGACTGGTGTCGGAGCTGGCTAAGGCCCTTCCCGTGTATGAACTGGAATTGAGTAAAGAACTGGAAGAGCTTGCAGAATTAGAATCTTGTCTAGAACCAATTATGAGCCGCCGATGAAATTGATTTACCTCATGGCAGCCGGTTCAGCGGATGCGCGCTTTATTGAGTCCGTACAATGGTGTGTTGCGTCCCTGCGCCGTTTTGGCAGATACGAAGGAGAAATTCTGCTTGTTACGGATCATCGCCCATCTGTGTTTCCATACCAGACGCGAAAGGAAGTTGTACTGCTTGAAGTCAATGAACGGCAGTTAAAAATCGCCGGACACGGCAGAAACGATCACATGAAATACCTGGCAGCGCGTCTCAGATTACAGGAATTTTTTGATGTGAAGCCATACAAACAGATTCTTTATCTTGATTGCGACATTCTCGCGGTAAGACCGGTTGATTCGCTTTTCGCCACTGATGATCGGTTCAGGTATTCCAGCGAGTTTTCTCCCATGTCCGCCCTGCCTTTCAACGATTGTCTGACTCCTGACGAACTCCTGGAAGCGCGGTTCAGGCGAGGTGTAAACTCTGGGGTTTTCAGTGTCTCAGGAAAACAATTCACGCCTTGCCTGGAACAATGGTTAAAGGCTCTGGACGAATATCCCTATGCGTCCAGCTACGACCAGCCGGTACTTAATGCACTGATCCTTAGAAGAGCGTTTCCCGCCAAGGCCCTGCCTATGTTTTCGGTCGGATATCCGTTACTCACCGGATTTAAGGAGCACTACCGGGAAACAACCTGCCTGCTTCATTACTGCGGAGCGCGACATCGTAAATTCCAGCGAATGAGAGATCATTATGAAGATCTGTGCCAAGGCCATACGCTTCGATTGACCGGTTTTTCAGATCAGGGGCGGGAATCCACATCTGCCAGGATATATTTCGACGGTGGATTTCAGGGGGTGGAATCCTTTGCCTTTGTCAACAGAAAATGGGGAGAGCGACTTTCCCGTTACGGCCATGTGTTTGTGCCTTCCGTAGATGAAGCAGATGTTTACATCCACCATAATTACTTGGTCGATTTCAATATTGCGCCACCAGCGGCGCCTTGCTTCAAGGTGGCTGTGCGCACATCGGATTTTGGCCGGTATCCGAAATCCTGGGTGCGACAGATAAACACGCATTATGACCAGTTGTGGGTCTACACCCGCCTGATACATCAACGGGCCATTGAAAGTGGCGTAGATCCGGCCAAAATCAGGGTTATTCCTTTAGGCATAGACCCGGACATCTTCTTTCCGGACGGCCTTTGCTTTGATCTTCCCACCCGGAAGAAATTTCGATTTCTCTTTGTTGGCGGTCTGGTGAGGCGAAAGGGGGTGGACACGCTGCTCGACGCCTACGCCCATGCCTTCACTCCGGAAGACGATGTATGTCTGGTGCTCAAAGGGCACAGCAATAACAGGTTCTACCAGGAGTCTGAATTCACCGGGCGTGCCCTGGATATGAAAAATGATCCGGCGGCGCCGGAGGTGGTGGTGTTGGATGATCACCTTGCCGATGATGATTTGGCAAGTCTGTACCGGGCCTGTGATGTCTCTGTCTTTCCCTTCAGGGCAGAAGGGTTTGTCATTCCGGCGCTCGAATCCATGGCCTGTGGAACCCCGACCATGCTTCCCGAATTTGGACCCCCGCTGCATTTTTCTTCAGACCTGACCTCCTACCTGGTTCCCTATATCCATATCCGCGCCCCCCTTAAAAAGACCTATAAGTTGAAAATGGGGTGGGAGGTGGATTGTGAGGAGATAGAGATTTGCGAGATTCGAATGGAGGCCCTTGCCAATGTCATGCGGGATGCCTTTAGGGCTTCATCCGAAGATAAAAAAGCGAAGATCGATGCCGGCTTGGCGCTTGCTCACGGCTGCTTTACGTGGACTCAATCGGCATTAAATGTTCATCGCTGTCTTACCGAGTTGATGACGCAATGAACAAAAGTCGGGAATAAGAAGCGACTTTTTTTCACCCCGCCCGAATTCCTATCGCCTTTCCCTGCAAATGCCCTATGACCGGCGGTCATGTGCGGTCGACCCGGCTCTTGTCGGTTACTATTTCAGTCAGAAATGGTATAAATGAATCACCAATTAACCGTAGAAAGAGACCTGCACATGAAACACCCGTTCACCAGGGGTAAGGCCGAGGCGGTTTTGTCCGAAAAGCGAAAGGTCCTCGGAAGGGGCCTATCCTATGCGGAAAAGATCCTTTTTCTCCATCAAGCGGAATCGGCCCGAAACAAACCCC
>JAFDKD010000822.1 GCA_019307165.1 Deltaproteobacteria bacterium
CATGACCTCGACTGCCTGTCCCTCCGCGATCTTTCGGCCATAGTTCAACACCATCACCCGGTCGGCGATGCGGAACATTTCTTTCAGGCGATGTTCGATCATTATAATGGTTTTGCCCTGGTATTTAAGTTTTTCGATAATGGGCACGATGCTGGCCACCTCGGCCAGGCTCAGACCGGAAAACAACTCATCTAAGATGATCAGGTCCGGCCGAAGGGCCATGCACTTGGCCAGTTCCAGCCGTTTCAGGTACCCCTGAGGCAGTGCGCCCGCCTTTTTGTAGCTTACGTAAGCGTCCCGTTCAAAGCCCACCTCTTCTAACAGATCCAGGGCCACCGCGCTCCGATCTCCATAACGACCCCCTGCAAGTTTCTTCACCCGAGGGGAATAGAGGGGCACAATCAGGTTTTTGTAGGCCGGCAACTGGTAAAAAGGTCGGACCATCTGAAATGTTCGAGCGATGCCCTCGCCCACCACCTTGTAGGCCGGCCACCCGGTTATGTTCTTGCCGCGGAACTCAATCCTCCCCGCCACCGGCTTCACAAACCCCGTAATGAGATTCACCAGCGTGGTTTTTCCCGATCCGTTAGGACCGATAACACCGAGGAGTTTTCCTTCATGAAGCTGGAAACCCAGATTAGACACCGCCGTCACACCGCCGAATGTCTTGGTCACACTGGAAACCCTGAGCAAGGGCGTCTGGTCCGTCATGTTACGTCCACCCATCTTTCAATTTGCTGGTATTTCCTCTGGATATAGGGAAAGATACCCTCGGGCACCCCGACCACAAAAACTACCAGGAACAGCCCGTAGAAAACAATCCTGAGGGCGCCGAGAGCCCTGAGCATTTCCGACAGGGGCACCAGGATAAAGGCCCCGAGCAGGGGCCCGGCAAATGTCCCCACGCCTCCCACCACGGCGGCCGTCACCGGCATGAAGGAATAGTCCAGGGCAAATCCGGGCATACCCGCAAACATGTCCATATGGGTGCCGAAAGCACCCGCGAAACACCCTACGGACGACCCCAATAAGACCACCTGGGTCTTGTACCAGTAGATGTTGAGCCCGGCGCTCATGACGGAACGGTCATTGTCGCTGATCCCCGTGATCACCAGACCGTAATCTGACCCCTTGATACGCCGAAATCCAAAGAGGACCGCGAGAACGGCAAATTGAATACTAAACAGGGCCGTCAACTGGTTGGGGAAAGACGTAAGCCCCGTCAGCCCTTCCGTCCCCCCGAGAATACGTGTGGCCTCCACGAGCCGGCTCAGCATGAGGGGCACGACGAGTGTCACCATGGCGAAATAGATCCCACGAAGCCGCAATACAGGTAGCAGCAGGACCGTACAGATCAATCCTCCCCCGATGGTGGCAATGGGTATGGTCAGAATGGGCGGCAGACCCGCATAATAGTTCAGCGAACCCGCCAAGTATGATCCGATCCCGAAAAAAAGGGACTGCCCGAGGGAAAGGAGCCCGGCACACATGAGCATGTCCCAGCTCATGGCCAAAAGCGCATAGATGGCCGTTGAAATAATGACTTCCCGCCAGTAAGCGCTGAGCATGGGCGCAAAACAGAGGAGCCCCACCACGGGAATCGCCCCGGGAATCAGCAGATAGAGCATTTCCCTGTAGGATGTGAGGGCGAATATATCCGCCGAGCGGGCCTTGATGCCACGATCGATTCTTTCTTTACGTTTTTTCATGTTGTGAAACTATATTCTCTCTTCAAGTTCTTTCTGATGGCTGAAAAGCCCGGAGGGCTTCACCACCAGCACGATGGCGATAGCAATGAGGCTCACTAACATCATCCAGTGGGGTTCTAAGTAATTGGCCGTAAAGGTCTGGGAATACCCGATCAGCACACTGGCCACCAGGATGCCCACGGTGCTCCCGAGCCCCCCCACAATGCACACGGCTAAGGCATTGATCAACACCTCATACCCCCCTTCCACCGCAATTGTCCCGAGCGGCAGGATCACCACTGCCGCAATTGCCGCCAGGGCACAACCAATGGCCATACTCAGGGCCCCCACCAGGTCGGCATCGATCCCGAAGGTGAGAGCGCTCCGCTCATCCTGGGCAATGGCCCGAAAGGCCAGCCCCACCCGGGTGTGGTTGGTAAAGAGGTACAGCAAGACGGTCAGGCCCACGGCGATGAGACCGATAATCATACGCTGGTAGTCGATATAGACGTCTCCAATGGAAAAACTCCCATCAATAAAGACCGGCAGGGTGTACTGAAACCCCACAAAGTCAAAATATCTAAACAGCTCCATAATGGCGAGCCCAAGACCGAATGTGGCCATGACTTCCGACAGGGGCATCCCCTTGATTCTCAGAATCACGCCGTAATAAATGGCCAACCCCATCAAAGCGGCTAAC
>JAFDKD010000142.1 GCA_019307165.1 Deltaproteobacteria bacterium
CATGTCTCAAATGAAGGAAGCAGAAAAAGTAAAGCACATTCTTTCGATCCTGGTGGAAAACCAGCCCGGTGTCTTATCCCGGGTTTCAGGCCTGTTCAGTGCGCGCGGGTTCAACATCGAGAGCCTTTGCGTAGCGGAAACCATGGATCCGCTCATTTCCCGCATGACTGTGGTTACCACAGGGAACATGGCGGTTGTCGAGCAGATCAAAAAGCAGCTGAACAAGCTGATCAACGTCATCAAGGTAATGGAATTTTCGAACACCCCGTTTGTTCAGCGGGAAATGGTCCTGATCAAGGTAAAGGCCAGGCCCGAACACCGGGCCGAGATCCTGAGGATGGCGGACATCTTTCGATCCAAGGTGGTGGATGTCGGTTCCGAATATTATACCGTGGAGGTAACGGGCGACGAAGCAAAGGTGTCGGCGTTCCTGAAGCTCCTTAAGCCCATGGGCATCAAGGAGATCGCAAAAACAGGCGCGATCGCCCTTTCCAGAGAAAATAAATGACGGCTTCGTAAAAAGAAAAGGAGAATCAATATGACAACAATCGATTTTGGCTGCGTGCGTGAGAACGTGATTACAGCGGATGAATTTACCATGGAAAAGGCGCGAAAGGTCCTGGCGGATGAAACCGTTGCGGTGATCGGCTACGGCGTGCAGGGTCCCGGTCAGGCCATGAACCTGAGAGACAACGGCATTCGGGTCATTGTCGGGCAGCGGGAAGGAGGCGCATCATGGCAGCGGGCCCTTGAGGACGGCTTTGTGCCCGGCGAGACCCTTTTTCCCATCCGGGAAGCGGCGGAAAAAGCCTCGATCATCCAGTTTCTCATTTCGGACGCCGGCCAGGTTTCCACCTGGCCGGAAATCAAGTCATGCCTGAATGACGGGGACGCCCTTTACTTCTCTCACGGCTTTGCCGTCACCTACCGGGGCCAGACCGGCGTGGTCCCGCCCGAAAACGTGGACGTCATCCTGGTGGCCCCCAAGGGGTCGGGCACCACGGTCCGCCGCAATTTTCTCGCCGGGAGCGGCATCAATTCCAGTTACGCCGTGTTTCAGGATTATACGGGCCGAGCTGAGGAGAGGACCCTGGCCCTGGGCATCGGTATCGGGTCGGGATACCTGTTTCCGACCACCTTTGAAAAGGAAGTCTACAGCGATCTTACCGGGGAGCGGGGGGTGTTGATGGGATGTCTCGCCGGGGTCATGGAGGCGCAGTACGGAATCCTCAGAAAAAACGGGCACAGCCCCAGCGAGGCCTTTAACGAGACCGTGGAAGAACTCACCCAGAGCCTCATCCGTCTCGTGGCGGAAAACGGCATGGACTGGATGTACGCCAACTGCAGCACGACGGCACAGCGGGGGGCCCTTGACTGGCGTCATCGCTTCAGGGATGCGGTAGCGCCGCTCTTCGATGAGCTTTATGAGTCCGTTGTATCAGGGAAAGAGACCCGCATTGTTCTAGAGGCCAACAGCGCGCCCGATTACAGGGAGCGCCTCCATAAAGAACTGGACGAGATAAAGAACTCGGAAATGTGGCGAGCCGGAACGGCGGTCAGGCAGTTGAGGCCGGAAAACAGAGCATAGAATAAATTTCCACCGAGCAAGCTCGGTGGAAATTCATGATGCTTGAGATGACGAAACAAGACCTGAATGCAGGCGCCGTAACCTACGATCCCTGGCTCACCGGCCCATTTGAAATAACCTTGCCACGCAACATGTTGCCCATTCACAGAGCCATTGGGGCCTGATTTTACTTGCAGTATGTATGGCCGGACCGGTCTTCCGGATGGGCAGAAGGAGCAAGAGAATCGTTTAACCAGATAGTGTATAGTCGCGTAAATGTTACTTTGATCGAGACAAGGCAGCAGCGGAAATGCCGCTGCCTATTTGCCGGGATGGCCAACGCAATTCGCTAATCAGGCATTCAGATATTGCGCGATATCCACGTCATCGATCTGATCCGGCTTTAAAAAATGCTTCGCATATTCCACGTAGACACCTGAGGTCAGGAACAGGTCAAAGAGTTCCGGGTCGATGTGGTTCTCTTTTTTCATGAAACCCATGATCCGGATGGCTTCGCTGAGCTTTTTGGCCTTCTTGTAAGGCCGATCGGCCGCGGTCAGCGCCTCAAAAATATCGGCAATGGCCATTATCCGGGCCGTCACCGGCATGTCATCCCGCTTCAAGCCTCTCGGGTAACCGGTGCCGTCCATTTTTTCATGGTGCCCGCCCGCAAGAGCAGGCACATGGCGCAAGTGCTTGGGGTAGGGCAGCTTCTCCAGCATGATGATGGTCTGCACGATGTGATCGTTGATTTTGTACCGCTCTTCGTCCGTAAGTGTGCCGCGCTGGATGGAGAGGTTATATGACTCGTCCCGATTGAACAGGTGCTCCGGCATCTCCATCTTAAAGCCCCAGGGGTTGTCCGGGGAAATTTGATCGGTCGGTCGCCGGTAAATGATGTGTTCCTCCCTTCCTGCCAGAAGCCTTTCCTCCACGGGCAATTCGGGGGCCGGCGACCGTTCCTTGCGTTTCTTCTCTTCCCACGAAATTCCCAAACGGTCGTCCAATGTGCGCATCCAGGTCCTTTCGGCGATTTTATGAAGCCGTTCAACGCGTTCGGGCGACATGAATTCACCGCCTTCGTTGCACTCGGCTATAAAGGCAAATTCTTGGTCCAGTTGTTGCCATTGGTTTTCCAATTGCGAGCGAAGCGTTTCACGGTCTCGGCCGTCGGCAACCTTTCGCCAATAGCAGACCTCTGCATCGCGCTTGAGTACTTCAAAGCGCATGCGCACCTCGTGAATGCGATCATAAATGGTTTCCAGTTTGGTGGCCTTGTCCACCACATATTCGGGCGTTGTGACCTTGCCGCAGTCATGCATCCAGCCGGCAATGTGCAGGGCCTCCCACTCCTCCTCGGTGAGGTCAAAATCCTTAAAGGGCGGCGTCCGGCTTTCACATGCTGCGCGGGCCAGCATCTTGGTGAGCTGGGGGACGCGCTGGCAGTGCGCCCCCGTATAAGGGGACTTGGCGTCGATGGCCCCGGCAATAAGCTTGATAAATGACTCCAGCATGGCCTTCTGCATTTTCAGCAGCTGGTGGGTTTCCATGGACACGGCTGCAAAACCGGAGAGCGCTTCAACATAGGCAATATGTTCCCGTCCCATTTCGGACGATCCGGCGCCATTCAGAGCCGCAAACAGCAAGCAGAGGCACCCGGTAACCTCTCCCTGCCGGTTTTGCAGCGGAATCCCTATGACGCGGACCTGCCGAGCGGCCAATGCGTCAAAAATGACGGAAAACGCGGCCTCCTGTTTTCCCCCGTCATGTTCAAGGGTAAACACATCCGTCCTGCCTTTGCGAACCACCTGAACCACCGGGTTTTCCACCCCCTCGGTGTCCATCTGAAATGTCGGCAGGGAGGCGGCCATATTCTCACCGCCCGCCCGCGTTGTTCGGAAACAGCCCGGCCTCAGTTCGACTTCGTCGTCGCCGACCAGATATACCAGGGCTCCGTCCGCTTCGCCGGCCTTCATGGTTTCTTCAGCCACTCGGCCCAGCAGTCGGTCAAAGTCCTGCTCTCCGGCAAGGGACGTGATCAGATCGAGAAAGCGGCTGATTGTGCGCTTCATGCCGTCCATGGAGAAGGCCAGTTCGTCGATCTCCTTGACAAAGGACGTTGTTTTAATGGGTTCCCTGAAATCAAAGTTGCGAATGGTATCGGTTTCGCCGGCAAGACGTCGCAGGGGTCTGGAGATACGGCCGGCCAGCAGCCAGGTAATGGGCAGGGTGAGGAGGATGATGCAGATGGTGATCAGCGCGGTCTTACGCATCATTGCCACGGCTTCTGACAGGAGTTCATTTTCCGGAGCGGCCATGGCCAGAACCACCTGCGTGTCCGCTATTCTCACCGCTTTGCGGACTGCACCCACCCACTGCCGCCCCTGGAAATGGAAGCTGGCCCGCATCGGCTGAAGCCCGGTCACACGAGCCAATTCCTTGAGGACAGGACTTCCAAGGTTGGCGATTTGCGCCATTTTTGCCTTGCCTTTTTCGTCGATATCCGTCACCAGCCGGTCGGTTTTTCGATACGCCAGCACGTTTCCGTCTGCGCTGACCAGCACCAGTTCGGACGAGGGGGATAATTCATAACGCTTCAAGGTATGCGACAACTGTTCCAGTGTGATATCGCATGCAACAACGCACCTTTTGTCGGGCGATCGCCTCGCCACGGTGATGCCGACCTTGCGAACGGTGTAGTAGAGATAGGGTTTGGTGGAAATACGCCCGCTGTTGACCATTGCACGCATATACCAAGGCCTTTGCCGCGGGTCGAACTCGCTCTCGCCCATCTCCCGCCGCTCCAGTTCCCTGAGATCGGCGTCAAAGTATAGCCGGCGCTGGGACCGGGTCCCAGACTCGTTGATTGCGGTTTGGCTTGCTACAAACCTGGCGCCTTCCGGGGGCTGATAATACTCGCGCATGAGGACGGAGTTCAGGGGACGGACCATGAAAAACGCCCCAGTGTCGTAACCCACATAAAGCCCCGAAAGCTCCGGCTGTGTATTCAGGGCCTCGCGAAAAAACGGCAGCGTGTCGAGCAACTCATCCGGCGTGTGCGCATTTGTCAAGGGTGACACCGACAACAAGTCAATGATGCCGGCTACCGGTGCATAGCTCTTTTGAAAATCGGCCTTGACCTCCCGGCTTATCCAATCGAACAACTCTTCGGAGGCTGACAGGAGAAGCTGTTTGTTTTTCCTGTAATTGACCCATCCGAGGACCGTGCCAACCACTGCAATTAAAAGGATGAACAG
The DNA here is from genome assembly GCA_019307165.1 of Deltaproteobacteria bacterium. Classification (GTDB taxonomy): domain Bacteria; phylum Desulfobacterota; class DSM-4660; order Desulfatiglandales; family Desulfatiglandaceae; genus JAFDKD01. The sequence continues at coordinate 4,825 of JAFDKD010000142.1, forward strand.
GGTTGCGATCTGAATATGGAGCGGGTACCGACGACGCCGTTTTCTCTTGGTGGTCATGGCAAACCCCCTGAAAAGCTTGTTGAGAGTAGATGCTCATAGGATTTGTTATCCTCAGGGTCATCCGCTTGTCAATTCATTTGGATGGCTTTTTGCCGGAGTCCTGCAGCTATCACCGGGTCCACATGGGCTTGCCGGCCAATATCAGAGACGGCGTTCCTGTGAGGGAGGATATGCAGCTTCCCATTCCGGATGTTATGTTTACGGCCCCTCTCTGCCCTGAAATGGCTCACCTCGCTGATTCCGTTTACCGAAGATTTGGGGGTGCCCGTGGTGAGTATGCATTGCCCGACACCCTATCGAGAGGCCGATATACCGCGTCATACTGACTGGATGGAAAGGGAGTTGAGGGAGGTGATCGTTCCCGCCCTTGAAAAGGTCTGTAATCGTCCATTTGACTATGAACGATTACGAGAGGTCTTGGCCAATTTGAAGAAAGTGGCCCTCATACGCAATGAGTGATGGGAATTTTTCAAGATGAAACCTAATCCTGAAAATGACAAGCCGAATCTGAAACTGAAGCTCATTTTTGTGATTCGGGCTCCATGGGCGACCATCCGCCGCCCAGGGCCTTGTAAAGCGAGATCAACCGCGAGGTCACTGCGCCTTCGCTGACGGCAAGCTGGTCCTGAAAGGTGAGCAGAAAGCGCTGGGCGTCCAGCACGCTTTCAAAGCTGGTGAGACCGGCCAGGTAGAGGTCCTGGGAAAGCCCCTCCGCTTCATTGGCCGCGGTCACCGCTTTTCGCAGGCTTTGTCGCCGCTGCTGCTCCTTGGCGTAACCCGTGAGCGCGTTTTCCACCTCTTCCAGGGCATTCAGCACCGTGGCTTCATAGGCCAGCAGGGCTTCGTCGTGGACCGCGGTTTGGGCTTCGATATTTTGCCTGATGGCCCCGGCGTCGAAAAGGTTCCAGGAAACCGACGGCAGAAATGCCCAGAACAGGCTGCCGCTTTTTAAAAATTTTCCGGCATGGGCCGCTTCCAGCCCGATGGACCCGTCCAGGCGGAACTTGGGGTACAGGTCCGCGACCGCCACCCCCACCCGCGCGCTTTGAGCCGCGAGCCGCCGCTCGGCAAGGCGGATATCCGGGCGCCGCCGCAGGGCCTCGGCCGGCACCCCTATCGCCACTGACGGCGGCGGTACGGGCACGGGTTTGGGCTCGACCAGGCGGGCTTGGGCCCAGCCGGGGGCATATCCCAGGAGAACCGCCAGGCGGTTCATGGCCGCGGCAAGGCCGCTTTCAAGCACGGGGATCTTGGACCGCGTCCCCTCCAGGTTGTATCGGGCCTGTTCCAGGACCAATTTGCTGCTCAGCCCAGCCTCGTTGCGGGAGCGAATGATGCCGTACGTCTTTTCCTGGGAACCCAGATTGGCCCGGGCAACACCCAGGCGCGCCTGATAGGTGCGCACATCCACGTAGTTCAGGGCCACTTCCGCCACCAGCGACACCAGCACGTCCCGCAGGTCCGCCCGGCTGGCTTGCAGGTCCGCTTCCGCTGCCTCCACGGCGCGCCGAGTCCCTCCGAAAACGTCGATTTCCCAACCCGCATCAAAGCCCGCGGCATACAACCGGTCCACGGTCCCGTCGCCCCCTCTCGATTCGCTGTCGCGGCCGACCAGGGCCAGCCCCCCCGCGTCAACGGCGGGGAAAAAAGCGGCCCGGCTTACGCCCCGAAGCGCGCGGGACCGCCGTACACGAGCCTGGGCCTGCTTTATCTCCAGGTTGTTGTTTTCCGCCTGCTCGACGAGGCCGGTGAGTACGGGGTCACCCAGGGTATCCCACCACTGGGCCAGGGTGGCATCTTCGGTCGATCCGGAGTTGATACCCTTTTGGGTGTCGGTATGCCATGCAGGCGGGACCGAGGCTTCCGGCGGCGTATAGTCAGGGCCCACTGCGGCGCAGGCGGCCAGCATGACCGCGCAAAAGACGCCGGGCAATCCCGCCCATATGTGGTTCCATCGCGTCAATGGCTCTCCATTTGGTGTAGTCGTTGAGTCCCTTGCCGGATACGCTATATGTAACTTCGTGAGAACCGAGGTCCATCGGCGTAGAGGAGCCAACGGTTCCGCCGGGTCTTATGGGCCCGGATCTTTACAGCATTCTAAGTCGCCGTGTCGTCTCGGGCGAC
>JAFDKD010000823.1 GCA_019307165.1 Deltaproteobacteria bacterium
CTTGACCGCTCCCCAAGTACTGGCTGTTCTTGTTATTTGTGCGTCAGTACTAATTGAGGCGTTTTGGCCTCGGCTCATGCAAGTCTTCATCCGCCCTCGGTAAATATGAGATCAAGCCACATAACCTCCGTCAACCGGTAAGGGAACTCCTGTTATTCTTTCATTTTTTTTGATTGAGAGTAGTTACACAACGCGGACCCGCCCACCGGGGAACATCCCCGGGAGGCGGTCTCAACTTAAAACGGGAAGGAATGGCTCTTCGTCAGTTTCCAAAAAATACTCTCGGTAGCCACAGGGCGGTCTGGGGGAAGAAGAGGACAATCGCGAGGCCAACACACTGGAGGATCATAAACTCCATCATTCCGCGATAGATCTTCGTCAAATCCCAATCGGGAGCCACCCCCTTGAGGTAGTACGCAGCCATGGCCACAGGCGGAGAGAGGAAGGCCGTCTGCAAATTCACCGCCACCAGGGTGGCGAACCATACCAGGTTGAACCCCAGTTTATCGACCACGGGGTAAAATATGGGGACGAAGATCAGGATGATGGCCGGCCATTCTAAGGGCCATCCCAGAATGAAGATTACCACCATCAGGATCAAAATCATAACCAGCGGGGAAACGGTAAGCGAGAGCATGGTATTGGTGATCAGGGTCGCTGTCCCTAGCCTAGCGAAGACCGACCCATAGATGTTGGAGGCTACGGCGAGGAAAAGGATCATGCTGGATGTCTGAAGGGTCTTCATTGCTGCCCCTTTCAGGTTCTCCCAGTTCAGCTTCCGGTAACAAGCCGTAAGCAGAATAGACCCGGTTGCAGCCATGGCAGCCCCTTCCGTGGGCGTTGCCATCCCGGCAATGATGCTTCCCAAAGAAGCGAAGATTACGACCGCCAGCGGCACGACGCCTGAGAAAAACTCACGAAAGATCTCGATGTATGAGCTTGGTCGCTGCTCAGGAGGCAGCCGCGGCCCCAGCTCGTGGTTCATATAACATCTGATCAGCGTGTAGCCGATGAAGAGAGTTGAGAGGATGAGGCCCGGAATAATCGCCGCCAAGAAGAGCTGGACGACCGAGACACCCAGCACCGGCCCCAGGAGCACCAGCATCACGCTGGGGGGGATCAGGATGCCCAGACAACCGCCTGCCGTAATCACCCCTGCCGAGAGTGCGGTATCATAACGGCTCTTCATCATTGCCGGAGCGGCCAGGAGCCCGATGACGGTAACCGAAGCGCCGATAATGCCGGTGGCCGTAGCAAACACGGTCGCCGTCAGGAGGACCCCGATGTACAACGAACCTCTCACGCGGGCGAAAATAAACTGAAAAGCCTTGAAAAGGCGCTCCATCAGGCCTGCTTGCTCGAGCATGTGCCCCATAAAGACAAATAGCGGGACGGCTGCCAGGGTTTCCTCCTTCATCAACCCGAGGGTCTGGAAATACATGAGGTAAAAGACCACTTTGCCGAAGCCGATGTGACCAAAGATGATGGCAAGGATAATGAGGGTGAAGGCAATGGGGAAACCCACAAAAATAGCGGTAAGAAGTCCTCCCAGGAGGATCAGGCCAAGTATATCCGGACTCATTATAGCCACCTCCCTCGAAAAGCTGCATATATGCTTTTTAGGAGTTCAGAAAAACCTTGAATCATGATCAGGGCCGCCGAGACAGGGATGACGGTTTTGAAGGGATAGAGGGGTGGCTGCCAGGGGCTTTGCTCGGAACGCTCAAGGATATCCCAGGCGTGTAAGGCCTCTTCCCACCCGGCTAAGAAGAAATAGATCATCCCCGGGAAGAAAAAGACGATGTAGCAGATGGCGTCAACACGCCCCTGCCACCGGACAGAAAACATTTCATAAAAAATGTCTGTGCGGATGTGCCCCCCCTTGTAAAGGCAGTAGGTCGCCCCCAGCATGAAATGGCTGCCGTACACCATATAAGAGACGTCGAAGGCCCAGATGGTTGGGGCGTTGAACAAATACCGCGCGACGACCTCATAAGTCAACCCGCCGATTAAGGGAAAAATGAGTACCATGAAAATTTTCCCCGAAAGTTGACCCACGTAGGTGTCAATGGTTCGTATGATTGTGAGCAGCAGCTTGGGGGGAGTGTCTCCAGGCGTTTCCTCGGCTTTTTTCACCGGCGATTCCACAAGATCAAGCATGTGCGGGGCCCCCTCTTCGCGAACAGTTTGCGTATCAAAGCAATCCCGCAAACATAGCCGCCAAGTCTGCAGGAATCGTCTTATGACATGACCGATCCATCTGGAGAGGGGTAAGCTCTCCGGCTACCCCTCTCGTGGACACGGTCCTGCATGGTTAGCCAGCCAGCTACTTTTTGCCCCAGTAGTAGTCAGCGGCAAAACTATAAGGGGGAAACATAAAGCTGCGCTTCAGGAAGGTGGTGAGAACATCGTCTGGAGTCCTATGTATGGTGACTCCGTGCTTCTCACGAAGGTCCGTCAGGGCCTTCGAATTGTAAACGTTAAACTTCGCCTGCCAGCGTATGAATGTATAGATGCAGGCCGTTTCTACAATCGCTTGGAGATCCGCGGGAAGCTTGTCCCACACATCCTTGTTGACCAGCAGTTCAGCTATTGTCACGTTCTCGTGCATGCCCGGCAGGTAGTAGTTCTTCCAGATTTCATGAAAGCCCATCTTCATATCTTCCCCTGGGGTCACCCACTCAGCGGCTTCAATCACCCCCCGCTCGGCAGCGGGAAGAATTTCCCCTCCGGGTATGTTTACCACGTTTACTCCCAGGTCCTTGAAGATGAGGCCGGCGGCTCCCCCAATGCGCATCTTCAGGCCCTTCATGTCCTCGAAGCCTTTGATGGGGTTTTTGAACCAACCGAATGACTGGGGCCCTGCAAACATGATTGGGAAGACCACTACTTTCAGCTTCAACTCCTTCTGGTAAAATTCATTATAGAGTTCAAGTCCCCCGCCTTCATACATCCACCCGAGATAATCGGTATGGTCCATCCCGAAGGTTCCACCCGGGCCGCCGGTGAACAGGACGGACACTCTCCGCTTGCCGAACCAGTAAGAGGCCCAGGCATGGCCCCCGTCGATCACTTGTCTTGATACGGCATCCAGGACCTCGAATGCAGGCACCACAGCCCCTGCTGGAAGGGATTCAATAATGAGCCTCCCACCGGACATCTTTTTCACGTGTTCGCAAAACATCGTGAAATTTTCATACAGCGTCGACCCTGCGGGCCAGGTTGCCTGGAATGTCAGTTTAAACTTTTCCTGAGCCATGGCCGATTGAGGTTGGGCAACCAGCAGCAGACCCGTCGCCACGATCGCAAAGACGACCAACACACGAACCGAAACTTTCATTTTCATCTCCATACCTCCTTTTAAAGGGTTGAAACAATACTCATGTCTTAATTTGTTGTTAGTTGACATATCAACAGGGCCTTAGTTTATCCAATTTCTTCGTTTTTTACCCTTTTAATCACATATTTTCCCCAAACAGACATATTTTACATAGACTAAATAATGACCAAAACAAAAGCCTCCAAGGAGACACACAGTCCCTTAGAGGCTCTGATAAAGGCATATTTTGGCTTTTCCCATGTTTGACTCTACAAGGCTG
>JAFDKD010000143.1 GCA_019307165.1 Deltaproteobacteria bacterium
CGTAACTACCCAGGTATATATTAGACAGGATAACAGGATTAACTTGATTTTTAATTCCTGTAAATCCTCTAATTATCCTGATAGCCCGTTCCTTGCTCTAAGGGTAAGTGATTAGTTTAAACCCTTCTATTGTAATTTGGTTTAACCTACTCTCCCGATTGATCGGGAGTTAATTTGAATATTCATTTCACATTTAAGAGAGACTCAAAGAGATTATATTAATTCTTTATTCGGGGTCTATCGATAAGGCATTTTACCAGGATATTTCTTTTGATTTACTGGATTATTACAATAATGTCTTGTTTGTGGCTTAACATAGATTCCTGTTTATCCTGTTATCCTGTCTAAAAAAGAGACACCTGAATAGTAAAAAATTCCTTGACCGGATAAGCAGCAAAGGCCGGTCTGCACGATTCAAAATGCCCGCAGCCACACTCCCATGGAACACCCGGGACAAACCGCTCCCTTTTCTTTAAGTCATTTCTTGCCTGCTCGAATTTGCCCTCTTAGCTTTTTATTAAACCTTCTAACATGTAATCCCGTGTTTTTTCACAATGTTTCACAAATTGTTTCAAATGTATTTCGAGATCTTTTATTGCCTTAGTCTGGCTTTCACCTTTTTGCAGGGAAATTTTGATCTCTTTTGTATCGTGATACATAAGATTTAAGAGGTTATATAACTGATCGAATAAATCATTCACGGAATTCGCATCGACATCCATTGGATGTTCCATGTGCCGAATAGCAGTCTCGCCAACCTCAATTAGCTCTGTTTGGGCATCCCTCAGGAGATTGCCGGCCCTGACGGTGTCTTCTTCAAAGGCGCCTCCTCCCGGCCATTGGTTGTTTTGGTCAATGACATTTGCCATAAGTCCTTGAGCTTTTTGCAGCGTTTCTTCTAAACGTGAAAATAACTCTGATTTGAGCATTTACTCCTCCTTCTCTTTCTTAAGGGCTTTTTTTGCCCCTTTCTTCTTGGGCATCAGACCGTGAAAAAATATAGCCATCAATTCATCCAGATAATGCTCAATTTTTTCTTCACTTTCCTGGACCAGCCAGTTAAGCTCAAATCCCCTCAAGGCATGGGCAATGGCCCTGGCTGTCAAAGGGAGATCATTGAGGTAAAAAACACCCTTTTCTACCCCGTCCCTTAAAATAGAATGAATGATATCAACTTCACCTTCGAAAAGCTCATTCCGAATGCTCTCTGCATTTGGGAGGAGTTTTTCTATCCCCTCCCGATCCAGATTCAAGATATTTATTGCCTTGCGCATATACCGGAACTTTGCCTTGACGAACGTAGTCAGCTTATCACCTGGTAAGGCCTTTTGGGCCACTGAAGACGATATCTTTTCCACTATCTCATCCATCTCCCGGCGGAGGACTTCAAGGTAAACCTGGTCTTTGCTTCCGAAATAATTATATATGGTCGCCTTGGCCACCCTGGCCATGCGGGCAACCTCATCCAGTGTTGTTTTCTGGAGGCCGTATCGCGCAAACATCTTTTTTGCGGAATCTAAAATGGAGTCCAGTTTTTCCTGTTTCATTTCTATACCTCTTCATTTATTTTTTGGATGAAAAACGTTTTATAGTGTAAAATAGCAACATAAAAACAGATATCAAGTAGAAAAATTTTTACTTGACAATATGAACGATGTGTCATATTTTGACACTAAAATATATTTTATGACGAAACTGCCCAAAATGCTGTAGCTGCTAACAGGACAAGTATTTGGAGCGAGGTCCCGCCATCGGCGGGATTGCCGGTTCCGATCCGTCCCGCTATCGGCGGGATCGGCTCGCTCCAGAATAATGAGGTATGAAATGGAAGAGAAGAAATTGTCCAGGAAAGAACGGGAATTTCAAAGACACCGTCAGGAGATCCTCGAAACTGCCCTTGATCTTTTTTCAGAGAAAGGCTTTCACAATGTCTCCATGAATGAGATTGCCCATAAAGCAGAGTTTGCCGTCGGGACTATGTACAAGTTTTTTGAAAACAAAGAAGACCTTTATAAGGCCCTTGTCCTGGAGCAGTCCGACAAGTTTCACCGCACGCTAATGGCGGCAATCGAAGGGCCGGGGGATGAGATTGAAAAAATACGAAATTATATCAGGGCCAAGGGCGAAGTTTTTACCGCCAATGTTCAAATGATACGTCTCTATTTTGCGGAGACCCGGGGGGCAAGTTTCAATGTCAGGGCAGGGCTTGATCCTGAGATCCGGGAACGCTATGGCCGCTTCCTGGAAATGCTCGCTTGTGTTTTTGCAAGCGGGATGGAAAAGAAACGGTTTAAAAAGATCGCCGACCCCTACCATTTGGCAGTGGCCGTAGACAGTCTTGCCAACGCCTTTCTTTTTCTCTGGCTTGAAGCGCCTGATCAACACCCTTATCCGGAAAATCCGGACGTCATCCTGGATATTCTGTTCAAAGGGTTGGTTGATCCATGATAATTCAGGTTGTGAGGTTAACAGTTCACAGTTCAAGGTTAATCGCTTTGCTATTTATCATATCTCCTCTGCAACAAAGAATTCGCTCTGGATTTGAGTGCAATAGCATTTGGTGTTCTGCAAGAACTGGATGAATTAGGCATTTGGTTTAAAAACGAACCTGTCTTTCATAAATAGTGCCTGACCGAAAACTCCCCTCCCCTGGTGGGAGGGGTTGGGGGAGGGGGATATGAAAATGAATTCTTTTTGACATGTCAATGCCTTAACACCCCCACCCTAACCCTCCCCCGTCGAGGGGGAGGGAATAAGGGGGTTTTCGTTCAGACACAAAATATAACCGTGAACCTTTGAACTTTGAACCTGAGCAGTTACTTTAATTTATGTTATTTATATTAGGAGAAGTTTGATGCGACTAAATGAGACTGTTTATGAATACCTTGAATGGCGTGTGGTTTTAATGGTCCTCTTAAGCGGCCTTTTGGTGGCAGGCTGTGACCGCGGGCAGCAATCCCAGCCGCCTCCCACTCTCCCGGAAGTGGCCACGGTGACGGTCCAACCCCAAAAGGTCATGCTGACCACTGAACTGCCTGGCCGCACGGCTGCCTTCCGTGTCGCGGAGATCCGTCCCCAGGTCAACGGTCTCATCCAGAAACGCCTGTTTACGGAAGGTTCCGATATCAAGGTAGGGCAGGTGCTTTATGAGATCGACCCCGCTCTTTTTGAGGCGGCGTTTGATAATGCAGCGTCAAATCTCGTTGCCGCGCGGAAGGCTGCCGACCGGGCTCGGGCCACATTGGATGCAAGCATCGCTCGCGTCACGCAGCAACGGGCCACCCTGGAGCTTGCTTGTAAGAACCGGGAGCGATTCGAGGATGCGTTCAAGGGCAGAGCTGTCTCCACCAGTCAGCGAGACCAGGCCGTAACCAACGCCAATGTGGCCGAGGCTATGCTGCGGGCCGCCAAGGCGCAGCTTGCAAGCGACCGGGCGGCAGTGGCTGTGGCCGAGGCAGCCATCCATCAGGCGGAAGCGGTGGTGGAGACGACCCGTATCAACCTGGGATACACCCGTGTCACCGCGCCCGTCACCGGCCGCATCGGTAAATCTAACGTGACAGAGGGTGCCATCGTGACGGCCTATCAGCCCATTCCTCTCGCCACCATCCAGCAACTGGACCCCATTTACGTGGATGTGCCCCAATCCACCGCAGAACTGCTGCAATTGAAACGGTGCCTGGCGGAGGGCCGTCTCAACCGGAACGGACCAGACCAGAACAAGGTCAAGCTCATCCTGGAAGACGGAACGCCTTATCCATTGGAAGGCACATTGCAATTTAGCGATGTCACAGTGGACCCGACGACCGGATCCGTAATCCTGCGGGTCGTCTTTCCAAATCCAAAAGGCATTCTCCTGCCGGGCATGTTCGTCCGGGCGGTGGTTAAAGAAGGCCTCAATGAACAGGCCACCCTGATCTCCCAGCAGGCTGTGTCCCGCGATCACAAAGGAAATTCCTTCGCGCTGATCGTGGATGCTGAAAGTAAAGTCGGTCTGCATATGCTCACCCTTGACCGTGCCATCGGCGACAAATGGCTCGTCTCGGCAGGTCTTGCTCCCGGTGATCGGGTGATCGTCGAGGGCCTGCAAATGCTGCGGCCAGGCATGGTTGTGAAGGCGGTCCCTTTTAAAGAGAACGGGACGACGCCTGCAAATGCGGCCCGGCCGACTGCTGAATCGAAAAACGGAGGCGCCTGATGTTATCTAAATTCTTTCTGGATCGTCCGGTTTTTGCCTGGGTCATCGCCATCGTCATGATGGCTGCCGGCGGCCTGGCGATCTACAATCTGCCCATATCCCAGTACCCCCCCATCGCGCCGCCGTCCATCGCCATTGACTCCTTTTATCCCGGGGCCTCGGCCGAGACCGTGGAAAACACCGTGACCCAGATTATCGAGCAGAAGATGACCGGCCTGGACGATATGCTCTACCTCTCCGGCAACAGTTCTTCGTCCGGCGCGTCCCGCATCGAACTGACCTTTGCTCCGGGAACAGATCCGGATGTTGCCTGGTCCAAGGTGCAGAACAAACTTCAGCTCGCCATGGCCAGTCTCCCCGATGTGGTCCAGCTCTCCGGTGTTAAGGTCAGCAAGTCGACCAGAAACTACCTGATCATCGTGGGGCTGATCTCGGAAGACGGCAGCATGGACGGCGAAGACTTACGGGACTACGCCCAGTCCAATATGGAAAAGATCCTGTCCCGGGTGCCGGGTGTGGGCGAGGTTGAAAATTTCGGAACCCAGTATGCCATGCGGGTCTGGGTCAACCCGGACAAGCTGACCAATTACAACCTGACCATGGAAGACGTCATCATGGCGCTTCGGGCCTACAATGTCGAAGTTTCCGCCGGTCAGTTCGGCGGGGCGCCCGCAAAGGAAGGCCAGCGCCTGAACGCCGCCATCATCATTCAGCATCTGCTCCAGACCCCTGAGGAGTTCGCCGCCATCCCCATCCGCACCAACCCGGACGGCTCCGTGGTCCGCATCAGGGACATCGGACGGACAGAACTGGGGACCGAGCGTTACGACATCGTAGCCGATTACAACGGCAAGCCCTCCGCGGCCATGGCCATCCGGCAGGCGGCCGGCGCCAATGCACTGGATACGGCCAATGCCGTCAAGCAGAAACTGGAGGAGATGAGCCGGTATTTTCCTCTCGGCCTGAAGGTGGTCTACCCCTACGACACGACCCTCTTTACCCGGGTAGCCATCGAAGAGGTGGTCAAGACCTTGATAGAGGCAATTCTGCTGGTCTTTGTGATCATGTATCTTTTCATGGGCACCTTCCGGGCCACCCTGATTCCGACTATCGCCGTGCCGGTGGTGCTCCTGGGGACCTTCGGGGTTCTAGGGCTTTTCGGATTCTCCATCAACATGCTGACCATGTTCGCAATGGTGCTGGCCATCGGCCTGCTGGTGGACGACGCTATTGTGGTGGTGGAAAACGTGGAGCGGATCATGAGCGAGGAAGGGCTTTCTCCAAGGGAGGCCACGGCCAAGTCCATGAACCAGATCACCAGCGCCCTGGTTGGCATCGGGCTGGTGCTCTCGGCGGTCTTCGGCCCCATGGCGTTCTTCCCCGGCTCAACCGGGGTCATCTACCGCCAGTTTTCCGTGACGATTATCGCTTCCATGCTGCTTTCGGTTCTCGTAGCCCTGATCCTGACCCCGGTGCTCTGCGCGTCGCTCCTGAAACCGGTGCCCAAAGGGCATGAACCGGCGGACGGCGCCGTTTTTTTTCTGCGCCCCTTTTTCAGGTGGTTTGACCGCTTCTTTTTTCGCGCCAGAGACCTGTATCTCAAACTGGTCGGCCGCATTCTGGCCCAAAAACTCCGCTACATCTTCCTGTTTATGCTGATCGTAGCTGCCATGGGGTATCTGTTCCAGCGCATGCCCACCGCCTATCTTCCGGATGAAGACCAAGGGATCCTGCTGGCCCAGGTCATGCTCCCCTCGGGCTCGACCCTGGAGCAGACCCAGGCGGTCATGAATAAGATCAGAGACCATTTTATGGAGCATGAAAAAGGCGGGGTAGATTCTTTCATGTCGATCGTTGGTGTCAGTTTTGGCGGCCAGGGGCAGAACATGGGTATGGGATTTGCCAATCTCAAGGACTGGAAATTGCGTGAGCGGCCGGACCTGAAGGTTGGGGCTATCGCCGGCAGGGCCATGAGGGCGTTTTCACAGATAAAAGACGCCATGGTATTCGCCTTTGCGCCGCCGGCAGTCATCGAACTGGGCAATGCCACCGGGTTTGATTTTCAGTTGCAGGACCGTGGCGGCCTGGGCCACGAGAAACTGATGGCGGCTCGCAATCAGCTCCTCGGCATGGCGGCACAGGACCCGCGATTGACCCGGGTCCGGCCCAACGGCATGGAGGATGTGCCCGAATACCGGATTGACGTGGATTGGGACAGGGCCGGGGCCCTGGGGGTTCCCATCAGTTCCATCCACAACACCATCGCGGCGGCCTTTGGCAGCGCTTACGTCAACGACTTTATCCAGGCCGGACGGGTCAAACGGGTTTACGCTCAGGCGGACGCCCCCTTTCGCATGCTCCCGGAGGATTTGAAAAAACTCTACGTGCGCAACAGCGTGGGCAAGATGGTCCCTTTCTCTTCCTTTGCCTCCGGGCGGTGGACCCTGGGCTCTCCCAAGCTGGAGCGCTACAATGCCTTTCCGTCTATCAACATCTGGGGCGAGCCGGCGCCGGGAAGAAGTTCCGGCGAGGCCATGGATGCCATGGAAGAGATCGTCTCGAAACTGCCGCAGGGGATCGGCTTTGACTGGACCGGGCTTTCCTTTCAGGAACGGATGGCAACCGCCCAGGGGCCGGTCCTGTATGCCTTCTCCATTTTCGTGGTTTTCCTGGTCCTGGCGGCCCTGTATGAGAGCTGGCCCATCCCCATCGCGATCCTGCTGACCCTGCCCCTCGGGGTCATCGGCGGCGTGATCAGTTCGAGCATGCGGGGGTTCCCCAATGACGTCTATTT
>JAFDKD010000824.1 GCA_019307165.1 Deltaproteobacteria bacterium
GTTTTTGATTGTTTCTTAAAGGAACGGGGCGCAGGGCCATCCATTCGTGTCCTTTTTCTTGCTGCTAAGCCTTTCCAGCACTTCACTGGGTCCTACCAGGAACAATACTTCGCCGCCCTTAACCATGAACCTATCCAAGGGCTAGGCCTCCCAGACCGGGGAATTGGAAAGCGCGGTCCCATGGAATTCAATATGTGCTCCGGTCTTTGCACGCGTTATGAGGTGATCCCGGCAGGAAAAGTGGTTACGGGCAAAGTTACAGTAAATGTGGAGCCGGCGCCTTCCTTGCTGGTGACACTGATGCGCCCACCATGCTTGCTGACGATTCCTTGTGAGACGCTGAGCCCCAGGCCGGTTCCCCTTCCCTTGTCTTTCGTGGTGAAAAATGGGTCGAAGATGGAACCGATAATGTGCTCGGGAATGCCCTTTCCAAAATCGATGACCTTTACGGCTATGTAATGGGGGTCGTCTGCGGGCAGGACCAGGACCTGAATTCTGCTCTTTTTCGGCGAGGCGCCGATGGCGTTTAAAATCAGGTTCAAGAAAACCTGTCGGAGTTGCTGGTCGTCCCCATGGATACGGGGTAAGTCGCCGGCGGCATTGAACTCGACTTTCATATCCGCCAATTTGGTCTGGTTCGAAGCCAGGGTGATGGTGTCTTGAAGGAGCTGTCCCAGGTCCAGTGGCTCCAGTTTCGCGCTGCTTTCTCTGGCAAAATCCAGGAGGTTGCTGATGATCCGTTTGGACCGACCCGCTTCTTGTATCACATCGCCGATCATTTCTTTGCGTTCTTCGTCATTGAGACCGCCATAATCTTCCATCAGCATGTGGGCCGTCAGGGTAATGTTGTTCAGGGGGTTGTTCAACTCATGGGCTACGCCGGCCGTAAGGGTCCCGATGGCCCGCATTTTATGGGATTGGATCAGGACCGCCTCGCGTGCCCCCAACTCGTGGATCATTTGGTTGATGGTTATGGCTAAATCGGTAAACTCGTCTCGGAAACGACGAATCGGCGTGATAGGCGTGTAGTCTCCGGAAGCGATACGCTGGGCGTATACGGCAAATCGGTCGATGTTGTTGAGCATGCGCTTACCGAAAAGGTAGGCATTGAAGATCAGGGAGAGGACGATGAGGATGAGGGCGTAAATGAGAATTTCACGGGAACGTTCCATCGTTTCCGACAGGGCCGTTTCTTCCTTGCTCATCAAATCCTGGGCAAGGGAGACCATGTTGTGACCCTGCTCCCGGAGAGCGACTTCAACCCGTTTTTTTCGAGGAAGGTAATCGGGGCTATCGGTTTCCTGTTGCAATGCGACCAATTCATCCAGGAGGCGTCTGTACTCGGACAGGTTCGGCCGAATGATTTGTCCCACTTCTTCGTCCAGCATCTCTTTGAGGGCGGTTGCGTTCCGGTTCAGGATGTCGTTGGCCTTGTAGACCATTTCCATGGCGTCGCTCAGGTTGGTGCCATAGAGGAAGAAGTTTTTTTCGAAACGTCGTGCCTGCTCGATTTCCAGGACGTAGCTGCTGGCGATGTTCAGGAGGCGTATCTTCCGTTCCACGTGACGGATCGTGGTGACCAATGCCGTGGCAATCCCCAGGGCGACCAAAAAAGCCAGGAGAGAGCTGGAATACACTTGAAGCTTTAAACTCACACGAGGGCGGGAGAGAAGGGCCTGACTAGCCTGTTCCGCTGCTTTGACCCGATCGTAGCGCTCTGCCGTGGCTTCCCGGCCTGCGACGACGTTTTTTGCCGACGTGCCTTGCGGATTCATGTTTTCTCCTCAGGAGAGAGGAAGGCCGCAGGAACGCTATACGGGATCTTCCTTCGGTTCGAAATCAACATTCGAGCCAAGAGCCTTGGCTGCCCGGGCGATAATGCTACGCAGGTCGTCGGGCCTGAAGGGCTTGGCGATGAAGTCAAATGCGCCCTTTTTCATGGCCTCTCGGGCCAGAGACATCATAGCATATCCCGTAATAATGATCACCTTGGTTCTGGATGATTTGTTGGTCACGTGCTCCAATACTTGAATGCCGTTTACCTCCTCCATGCGAATATCGGTGACCACGATGTCGAACTCCTTTTCGTCAATCCGTTTCAATGCCGCTTTTGGTTCTTCGAAAATTTCCACATCGCAGCCGATCTTGGTCAGCGCCGGTTTCAGCCTCTTGCCCACAATCGGTTCATCATCCAAAATCAAAACCTTCAACTTGTCAGACATGATAACCTCCTTGCTTTTCTATATTCCATTGCCGTGCTTTTGGCAATTATCATATTCTTACGGATTTACCCCACATATCCCATGGCGTCAGCGCTAACGAAAGCTTTCGATCGCCTGGCGAAAAAAGTCATTTACGATTCGGACCTCCACATA
>JAFDKD010000825.1 GCA_019307165.1 Deltaproteobacteria bacterium
AATGAGTTTCTTCATCATGGGATGATTGATCACCCCGGCGGTATGGCCCGGCGTCAGGCCCAGGAAGCGACCCTTTCCTACCTTGTGAGTCCATCCGGCAATACACTTGTCACCACTATCGGAAAAGCTCTCCAGAAAGACATGGGTCTCCTCCGGATTCACATCCAGGTGGTAGTGCTCATCAAAAACGGCAAACTCCTCTATGTCCGCACAGACGGGGTGCCCGGGATCAACGGGACGGACGGTTACATTTTCATCGGGAGGATGGCCGACAAAGTGCCCGTGCATGATTCCCCTGACCGGTCCTTCTTCCAGATAGGTGCAGACGCCGCTATGAAAGCCCATGAGCCGGCCTCCCTTTTCCACATAGGCGGCCAGAGTCCGTTCTCCCTCAGGTGGCAGCCATTTTTCACCTTTGCCTGCTCCGTCCTTTCCCTCCTTTGAGAGAATGACAAGGTCATACTCGTCCAGACTCTCCAATTCAAGATCGGCCGGGTCAATCACGGTGGTAAAGGCTGTATCCAACTCCTTGAGAGCTCCCTTGATTCCACGCTCCAAGGGGCCGGGGGCATGCCAATAGTCGCCTAGGATCATTAATATATTCATATTGACTCCTATATTTCCGGTGGCTACGGTGCCACCTATCGCATTGTTGCATCAAGGGGTACGCAATGACGTTTTTTCGGCTATTTCCAGTGATCCTCAGTGCCCTCCTTCTGGGAGCACACTTCTTCCGCGCCGGCCTCACCTACCTCGCCGTCGCGATCGTGCTGTTCCCGGTCGTGCTTCTGATGAAGCGGGCGTGGGTCGCTCGATTGACACAGCTCGTCCTTGTTCTCGGAGGCATCGAGTGGATCAGGACACTGCTCGTCTTTGTCGCTGCACGCCGTGAAATGGGACAGCCGTGGACCCGGCTCGCCGCCATTCTCGGGTGTGTGGCCTTGTTCACGATCGGCTCCGGCCTGTTGTTTTCGCTGTCCGGTGCCCTTCGAAGAAGGTATGGGCTCGACAAGAGCCGTGAGGATCTGGATCGGTGAGATCTCGCGGGCATTGCATCGGCGTCAGATACACTCGAATACATGAACCAAACAGCAACCAGCATCGTGCTTTCAGCTATCCTGCTGGTTCTTCTGCTGCCGAGTCCGAAGGTCTGTGCGTTCGAGCTGGTGCCAGTGGATGCGGGTCGTGGCCCGGTCGGCCTGTACGGCTAGGGTGCCACCCATGCATGTATGAATGAATACAATGGTGCATCCTGAACGTTGCACCCATGTGATCTCGCGACGATCCGCAACAATGCATCAATGCGGTACGTGGCACCCATGCAATGCGACAATGAGAAACGTGGCACCCATGTGGCACCTATGCAATCGGGCTTCGGAGGATTCCATGACGAATAAGAAAATCGGATGGATATCGGGCCAGCTGCTTCCGATCGTAGTCCTCGGATGCGCATTCTGCCTTTCCTGCGCGACGCCGGAGAAGCCGACTCGCCCCAACATTTTGTTCATCGCGGTCGATGACCTGCGGCCCGAGCTGGGGTGCTACGGTGCCGAACACGTCGTCAGCCCGAACATCGACCGGCTGGCTTCGGAGGGTCTCATTTTCGAACGGGCCTACTGCCAGTCGGCCGTCTGCAACCCGTCGCGCGCCAGCCTGATGACCGGCAAACGGCCCGACACCCTGAAGGTCTGGGATCTTTCAACCGACATGCGCACCGTCAACCCGGAGGTTGTGACCCTCGGCCAGCATCTCAAAACTCACGGCTATCACACGGTTGGCATCGGCAAGATCTTCCACAACAACAACCCCGACCCGGCCACCTGGAGCGAGCCGAAACTCCACATCGACGGGTACCCATTCGACCCGGACGCGGTGTACCGCGGTGATGAGGGCATCCGTGGTCAGGAAGAAATGAAATCCCGGCTTCTCGCGCAAGGGCGAGAACGGATCGATCAATTCGGCCACTGGTATCTGAAGGCGCAGGCCACAGAAAACGTCGATGTTCCCGACTCGGCCTATTTCGACGGCGCACAGACTGATGTGGCGGTGGTCAAGCTCTCGGAATTGGCGCAGCGGGACAGTCCTTTCTTCTTCGCCGTCGGCTATTACCGGCCCCATCTTCCGTTCAACGCGCCACAGAGGTACTGGGACCTCTATGATCGCGAGCAGATCCCGCTCGCTTCGAACCCGGATCTCCCGGAAGGGATCCCGTTGATGGCCGTCAATACCGTCCGCGAGCTCCGTGGCTATACGGACTTCAGCGATCTCGTCCACCCGACCGAAGGCAGCCTCGACGAAGATCGTGCCCGTCTGCTGCGACATGGCTATTTTGCCTCGGTCAGTTATATCGACGCCCAGATCGGCAAGCTCCTG
>JAFDKD010000144.1 GCA_019307165.1 Deltaproteobacteria bacterium
ACAAGGAGAAGTCCTTTCCCCTGCAGTTGTCGGGAGGGGAGCAACAGCGGGTCGCCATTGCCAGGGCGATTGTAAAAGATCCCTTGATCCTCCTGGCGGATGAGCCCACCGGCAACCTGGACTGGGACCTCACGCAGGAGATCATGGGTCTGTTCGAGGGGGTCCATAGGCGGGGCACCACTGTGCTGATCGCCACCCACAGCAGGGAATTGCTTGAAACCTCGCCATACAGGATTATCCATCTGACGGAAGGGAAGGTGGTTGAGGATCGATGAGACCGGGTCTGCTTCCATATTTTTTCCGCCAAGCGGGCGCCAATGTCCGGAACAATCCCATGGTGCATGGGATTGGCCTGGTGACCATGGTCATATCATTCCTTATTTTCGGCTCCTTTCTTCTCCTGTTTGTCAATGTTAATGCATTGATCGACCGGTGGGGTCACTCCCTGAGCATGTCCGTGTATTTGGAAGACGGCGTGAGCCAATCTCAGACTGAAAACATCCGCGCGCGCATAGAGGGGCTTCCCGGCGCAGAGGTCCGGTCTTATATCTCCAAAGAAAAGGCGCTGGCCGATTTCAGGGCGGCCCTCGGCCCCAGGGCGGGTCTTCTGGACGGGTTGTCCTCAAACCCGCTCCCCGCATCCATGGAGGTGGTGTTCGGCGAGGAGGCGGGACATCTCGAACCCGCGGAGGTAAAGGTCGCCCTTGAAGCGCTGGAAGGTGTGGAGGAGGTGCAATACAGCAGGGAGTGGGTGCGCCGATTCGAGGGTGCGATGCGAATGGTGCAGATGGTCGGTTTCATCATCGGGGGTCTTCTTTGTCTGGGGGTCCTTTTCATTGTGACCAACACCATCAAGATGACGATTTACGGGCGCAAAGAGGAGATCGAGATACTCCAACTCGTGGGGGCTACCGGCTGGTTCGTCAAAACGCCGTTTCTGCTCGAAGGGGTTATTCAGGGGGCCCTGAGCGGCATTGTCTCTATCGGCGGGCTCTATCTGGCCTACCTGGTCCTGTCTTGGAAGCGGTTCTACATCTTGGGCGCTGCGGCGATCGATTTTATATTCATTCCCCCTTCTTACGCATTTTCCTTATTTTTGATCAGCGTTTTTTTCGGTTTGCTCGGAAGTTTCATCGCTGTGGGTCAATTTTTTGACGTATGACGATGCGCCGGGGCCGGGTCGAGGTCGGCCCGGCTTCGAGGCTGACTTTACAGCGGGTCTTGCAATCGACGAATCGCGTAGGTGACTGGAATGCCGAAGGGTAAGAATATTTTTTACATGGATGTCCTTATTTTGCTCGCGCTCATATCGGTATTGGCGCCGGCGTTCCATGCCGATTGTCTGACGGATGACACGGCCGTCGCGCAACACGGCAATGCCATCAAAACCCGTCTTTCCAGGGAATCGGAAAGGCTCATGGCAGTTCACGCGAAGGAAAGGCACCTGTTGGAGGACCTGGCCCGCATCGAAAATGAGGTTGCGGCCCTCAAGCGTTCAGTGGGGGCCATGAACGGCAAAATCCGGCAATGGGAGCGCCAGGCGGAGGCGTTGGAGCACGAGCTTCGGGGATTGGAGCAGTCCGGGAAATCGACGGAGGACCGTATGGCCGTGCGCCTTGAGGCCCTGTATAAATACGCCCGGAACGGGTATCTGAATGTCATTGTGGACGCGCGGGACCTCCATGCGTTTTCCAGGAGGATCAAGTATGCCGGGACGATCATGGACCAGGACATGAGGGAATTGGCGTCGCTTGCCTCAAAGAAAACCGCCTTTGAGCAAAGAATCTCCCGGGTCAAGGAAGAAATGGCCGATCATGGGAACTCGATGGAGCGTGAACGCGAAAGCCTGGAAACCCTGAAAAGGGACCTGAACAACGGGGTCCTGCGTCTCATGAAGATCCATCAGGAAAAGGAATTTTATGAAACGGCCGTACGGGAACTCCGGTTGGCCGCCAAAGAGGTGCATCAGGCAGTGGCGGATATGCCTCCCCCGAAAGCGCCTGCCGTCGGCCCGGACGCCCGATTTGAAACGTATAAGGGGAAACTGGAATTTCCCTTGGAAGGGAACGTTGTGCGCGGCCGAAAGTTTCTGAAAACCGGTGATTCCCATCTCGAAAAAGGCATTTTCATCGAGGCCTCCGGCGATACGGATGTGAGGGCCGTTTTTCCGGGGAGGGTCGAATTTTCGGGACGACTCAAGGGATACGGAGAGATGGTGATCATCAGCCACGGTTCTCGGTTTTTTACGATTTCGGCCTTTCTTGAGCAGCGCTGGAAGGAAAAGGGCGCGTCGGTGAGCATGGGCGAGGCAATCGGCACGGCGGGAAAAGGAGGGCCGGGCGGGGTTCGCCTTCTCTACTTCGAAATCAGAGAAGCCGAAAAAGGCCTGGACCCTCTCAAGTGGTTGAAAGCGGCTTAACCTTTTTTTGGTTGTCATTGACAAGCGAATCTACTAAACATTTCAGGACGCGTTTCGTGCATAAGGAGCAGACAGATGTCATCATCTAAAAGCAAACTCATATTTCAATTGGTGCTGGGGTCCCTTATTGTTGCATCGATTTTTCTGGTAAGCAGCGACAGGGTTGAAGTCAAGGCGGATACCCAAGACCAGGTGTACGAGGAAATTGAACTGTTTACCGAAGTACTCAGGGAGATCGAAAAGTATTATGTCGAACCGCAGGATTCGCGGAAACTTATTTCGGGGGCCATCAAGGGAATGGTCCAGGGCCTGGATCCCCATTCGTCATTCATGACCAAAGAGGAATATGGCGAATTGATGATGGAAACCAAGGGGAGTTTTACCGGTATCGGAATCGAGATCACCATCAAGGACAACGTGCTGACAGTTGTTTCCCCCATCGAAGGGACCCCGGCGGACAACGCCGGACTTAAAGCCGGTGACAAGATCGTCAAGGTGGGCGACACCACCACCAAAAACATGACCTTGATTGAAGCGGTCAAGCTGATTCGAGGGCCCAAAGGCACCCAGGTGAATCTGACTATTGTGAGGGAAGGGGAGCTGAAACCATTGACGTTTGCCATCACCCGTGACGTCATCCCCCTGACGAGCGTGCGGCACTATTCGCTGACGCCCGATATCGGCTATGTCCGGGTGGCTAATTTCCAGAGCAAGACAGGGGATGAACTTGCCGAAGCTCTCGCATCTCTTGAACAAAAAGGAAAGTTGAAGGGCCTCGTCCTGGACCTGAGGAATAACCCCGGCGGACTCTTGTCTCAGGCCATCGACGTATCGGAGTTGTTTTTGGATTCCGGCGTCATTGTCAGCACCAAGGGCCGCGATTCACAACACGACATCGTAGCCAAGGCGCACAAGGAAAAAAGCGACGGCGAATACCCCGTCATTGTTCTGGTCAACAGCGGCAGCGCCAGTGTGTCCGAGATCGTGGCGGGGGCCCTTCAGGACAAAAAAAGGGCCATCATTCTCGGCACCAGAACGTTTGGGAAGGGCTCGGTACAGACCATACTTCGCCTTTCGGACGGCTCCGGACTTCGTTTGACCACGGCCCGCTATTATACGCCCAGTGGACGATCCATCCAGTTGAGCGGCATCATTCCGGATATCGAGTTGGCTTTTGTCCCGCAGGTGGAAAAGGAAAAAAAGGATCCGCGCAGGTTCATCAGGGAAGAAGACCTTCAGGGGCACATGGAGAAAGAAGGCGAGCCGGCCAAGAAGGCGGCGCCTGATCTCGAGGATGAGGACGACAAAGCCAAACAACTGATCGAAAGGGACAATCAGGTCCGGCACGCCTTGGAACTCCTGAAGACCTGGCGTGTTTTTTCAAAGATCAACCCCGGAAAGTGAGTTCCCTAATTCGCGACCAATCCAGATGCCGATGCCCGGAGGCCGCAAATGCCATTTTGCAGCCTATCGGGCTCGTCGCCGAGCCATACTCCCCGTGACACCTGAAGGGTGAGCAATCTTGAAAGAATAATGTGCGTTGTTATTTAATCGGATGGGTTATTCTTGTCGTTCTGCTCTTTTCTCCCTAACCGATTGAGAAAATTGTTTTTATCGAAATGTTTCAAGATTGCTCATGCAAGATTCAGGTGATATCAAGCCTCGACTAGCCGGGCCCTGTCCGGGCGCCCGCGCATGGCGTTTTTCAGGGTCTCTTTCCCTCGTATAGGGGATGCTTAATTCCATTTGGAAGACCTTGGTCCTCCGTGCCCGGATTCTTTACGCCATCCGGGCCCTGAACTCGGGCGACATATGGCCGGGAAAAAGAAAAAGACCGGAAAAAGAAAGAAAAGGGGGTTCCCGAAAGCGCTCGCGGCTGTTTCGGCGGTCCTGCTGGCGGGTTTGGCCGGTCTGTTGCTTTACATGTATTTAAAGGACGACGGGCTCAGCACGGCGGTGCCGGTATACGAAGAAATTCACGCCGCCGTCCCTCGACTGGATCGCCAGATCCGCGGCGTCAATCGGGCTATTTACGAGTCTCTTTATCGTCATAAGACACCCGAGGAGGACATCCGCTTTCTTAGGGTCCAATCGAGGTGCCGACAAGAGCACAGGTGGGACTTTACGGAACTGCTGGTGACTTGTCGGCGCCGGGTCGACGTCGTGAAACTGGCGGAGACGCTGGACAATGCCCTGCGCACCCTTGCTCCGTCCGTCGAATTCGAGAAGACGGCCCTCAAAGAAGGGCAGGTGGGCTACCGGATCAGTTCGCTGGGGTTGGAAACGCACCGACTGATTTTGTCTCGGGAGCGGTCCAAAAGGGCGGTTGTCAAGCGTCCCCGGGTCGCCATTATTATTGACGATCTTGGCCATGATCCGAAGGTGGCCTCCTCATTGATGAATTTGGGTTTGCCGCTTACCCTGTCCGTACTGCCTTATGCGCCCTTCAGTCGAAGCATCGCGCGAGAGGCCCTGGAGAAGGGATTTGAACTGCTTCTCCACGTGCCCATGGAACCAAAGGGCTATCCCTCGGTTCACCCCGGCCCCGGTGCGCTCCTGTTAAGCATGAAAGAAGGAGAGATCCATACCGCGTTAAGGTCGATCTTGGATGAGATTCCGGGCGTCGCCGGAGTAAATAACCATATGGGCTCGATGTTTACGGAAAACCGTGCCAAGATGGGTATTGTCCTGAGAGAGTTGAAAAGAAGAAATCTTTTCTATGTGGATAGCCGCACCACAAGCAGGACGGTTGGATATGAAATGGCTTTAGACATGGGGATCCCGACGGCAAGCCGGAGCGTGTTTCTCGACAATGACTTGGAAAGCGTGGCAATCCGGGTTCAAATTGACCGTCTTAAAGGCCTCGCAAGACATTCGGGGAACGCCGTTGGGATTGCGCATCCCTTTCGCGAAACCTTGGAGGTGTTGAGGAAAAGCGCGCCCTCAATGTCATCGGAGTTGGACCTGGTTCCCGTATCGGAATTGCTGAATTGACCTTGGCGCCCACTCGGTGTACCCTTTTGTTGCAAAGCTGTGGCGTGAAACGCCTGGCTGAATGATCATGTGGAGCGGTATGTGGGTTGCCGCAGAAAACGGAGGGGCATCTTGAAAGTTCCTTTATTAGATTTGAAACGGCAATACCGGGAGATTGAACGTGAGGTCATGGAGGCCGCCCAAGACGTCTTCCGCACGCAAATGTTCATCCTCGGGCCCCGCGTATCGGAATTCGAAGCGCTTGTGGCCCAATACTGCGGGACCGGGTATGCCGTCGGCGTGTCTTCGGGCACCGACGCGCTCCTCATATCCCTGATGGCCGCCGGAGTCGGGCACAACGATCTGGTGGTTACAACCCCATATACGTTTTTTGCAACGGGCGGGGCAATCGCGAGGCTGGGAGCGCGACCGGTGTTTGTGGACATCGATCCGGATACCTATAATATGGATGCCCGTCTTTTTGCTGAAACCGTCGGGGCATTGGACGACGATCAACGTTCCCGGCTGAAGGCCGTCATCCCGGTCCACCTTTACGGGCAGTGCGCCCACATGGCGCCTATTCTTGAAACCGCGCGGACCCATGGCCTGGCCGTTATTGAGGATGCGGCCCAGGCCATCGGGTCGGAATACGCCTTCGCCGACGGAAATGTGAAGCGGGCCGGCGCCATGGGCGACTACGGCTGTTTTTCGTTTTTTCCGTCCAAGAACCTTGGGGCGTTTGGCGATGCAGGCATGGTAACGACCGGCAATAAGGCCATATTCGAACATCTCAAGGTCCTGCGCGTTCACGGCGCCGAACCCAAATATTACCATGATTTGATCGGGGGCAATTTCAGGCTGGACGCACTTCAGGCGGCGATCCTGTCGGTTAAGATCCCCCTGCTGGATGCTTGGTCGGAGCGGCGGCAGGCGAATGCCGCCCTTTACCGCAGTTTGTTTCAGGACAAGGGGCCGGCTTCCATATCCCTCCCGGAGGAAAGGGAACACCGCCACATATACAACCAGTTTGTGATCCGCGTCGCGCAGGAGCGGGACGATCTCAAGGCTTATCTGGGCCGAAAGGGCATTGGGTGCGAGATATACTACCCCGTCCCGCTGCATATGCAGGCGTGTTTCAAATACCTTGGATATGAGGCCGAGGATTTTCCGGTATCCATGGAAGCCGCTGAAAAGACCCTGGCCCTTCCGATTTTTCCCGAATTGACGACAGAAGAGATTGTGTATGTTGTTGATATAATATCAGAATATTTCAAATCAAAATAAAACGCAATATTTTTAAAAATAGTCGAAGAAAGTTCTTGACAGCCAGAAAGAATTTCCGTATAAATACGATTCTTCAGTTGTGAGGACCCACACCTTGAACGCCTTGACAAGCAACCGGTGAGGGGTTAAATTGATTAGTAAGTTTGCTCTTTGAAAACTAAATAGTGATGCCGCTATAGGCTCTTGAAAAAATAAATACAGGGTCTTTGAGACTCTTATATAGTTTAAGTGGAGAGTTTGATCCTGGCTCAGAACGAACGCTGGCGGCGTGCCTAACACATGCAAGTCGAACGAGAA
>JAFDKD010000145.1 GCA_019307165.1 Deltaproteobacteria bacterium
CAGGACTTGGGTTCTTCATGGACGTCCCCAAATAAATCTCCTTTCACATTGGTCGAAAAACGTCTTGTCCTTTGTCGACCTTGGGAATACTGGAATGATGGAATATGGGAATATTGGGGTTACACCATTCCATTATTCCAACATTCCATTATTCCGGGCTTTTATTAAGATAGTGTCGCTGAAAACGATATGCGTCCAGGCCAACGATTTCAGTTCTAGTCCCTGCCCCTGTAGCTCTTCGCCGTATCGATCATCATTTTCACATTTTCGAACTTGGCGTCCACCGGGCATTCGCACCCCGTTGTAAGGAAAAACCCCCCGCCTCTTCCCACTTCGTCGATCAGCCGCTCACAATACTCGCGAACGTCCTGAGACGTACCCAACGTCAGAAGCGAGGCAGGCACGTCGCCGCTGATGCACATATATCCGTCCAGGACCTCCTTGGCCTTGAAGATGTCGGTCATGCTGTCAAGATCGCATACGCACTTGCCTTTGGGAAGCTCGCGCAGATAGGGAAGATTGATACTCCAGTCCGTGTCGAAATGGAACCACGGCGTTATCCCCCGGGAAAGAAACGCGTCCACGTAGCGCTTAAGGTAGGGCCACTCGAACTGCTCGAATACATCGAGGCGGTAGTAGAATCCGGAGCCCCGTTCCAGAACGATAAAAGCCAAAGGGATTTTCGTCCTTTCGATCACATCGAGGGCGTTCTGGATTAGGTCGTCACAGGAAGCATCCATGGCGGCCTTGACTTTATCCGGGACCTCGTACAGGTCCATGGTGAATTGTGTGAGTGTCCGGGCCATGGAAAACGCCATAGTCATGGAATCGACGTATGCCCCGAAAAGCGGCCATATGTCCATTCCATGGTAAAGCTCCACCTCCCGAACGTATTCATCCAGGAGGCGATTCTGGGTTGAAACCACCTTATCCATGGTCCGGCCGCCACTCATGATTTCGTATTGCTCCTCCCAGAAGGCGTTCCAGCCGACGGCGGCAAGCTTGTCGTAATCCTCTCTTTTAAAAAGCTCCCTCTCGTCGATCTGGTTCAGGGCATCTTCGGGCAGCTGTCTCCCCGGGAGTAGGACCCGGACCGGGGAGGAACAAAACCTGCCGCCGATCATGGGCCAGAACAGGTTCGGCTTGTACAACCGGTCAAAACCCCCGAGATCGTTGAAGGTGTCCAGCATGGCCTGAAACCCTTTTTCCGTGTCTCGCCAGGCCTCCCCCTGGGTCAATCCCCGAGCGCGCGGCGCGAATGCGGTCATCAAAGGCATCACCGGCACACGGTCCGGCCGCTCCAAAGCGACCGCCGCCTCGAAACGCTCCATTCTGGCCATAGTCTCTTGAATCATTCCGCTTCTCCCTTAGGATTTTCAATATTGGCAGAGTGTCGCCCAATCGGTTCACAGTCGGCGGCCCCTGCTTAATCGTCGGAAAACTTACCGTGTCGTCCCGCCCCACCGGCAAAACGGCCGGCTCCGGCCTGAGTCTCCCCGCTCATGATCGTGGCCAGGCCAAGCCGAAATTCGTTTCTCATGCCCGCTTCATAGGAAAGGCCCCTTTGTTCATAGGCCGAACGTCGATCGCTCAACATGCACCGCTGAGGGAACTCGGCCAGTTGAAAAGCGAGCTTTTCGGCCTCTTCCCGAGCGGTACCCGTTTCGACGACCCGATTGGCAAGGCCCATTCGAAGCGCCTCTTCAGCCTCTACCGGCCTGCCGGTCAGCATCAGGTCCATGGCGTTTGAAAAACCGATCAATCCGGGCAGCCGAACCGTGCCACCGTCGATCAGCGGCACCCCCCATCGCCGGCAGAAGATACCGAATACCGCATCCCGTTCCATGACACGAAGATCGCACCAGATCGCAAGTTCCAGCCCTCCGGCAACGGCATACCCGGCCACTGCCGCGATGACCGGTTTTTCCAGAAGCATGCGGGACGGCCCCATGGGTCCGTCTCCCGCCTCTTCCAAACGGTTGTGCAGTCCCCCCGAAAGCGCTTTAAGGTCAGCCCCGGCGCAAAAAAATCCGCCGGCCCCGGTAAGGACAGCCACCCTGGCCTCATCATCCTGCTCAAACCCCCTGAAAGCGTCGGCAAGTTCCCCGGCTGTTACGCGATCAACGGCGTTTCGGACCTCGGGACGGTTCAAAATGACCGTGGTTACTGGTCCGTTCTTTTCCACGAGCACATTCATATGCCTTCTCCATTAGAAAGGTTCATCAAGTGGCCTTCCATCGGATGTCAGTTCACCGAAAGCCATTCGTCATCTCACGACACGGGCAGGCGAAGCCTATCAAAAACCCCTTTCAATTACAAACAAGTTTACAAGATGAGGCCCGGAGATATAGGACCTTCCGGGTTTTCAGTGGGTAGCAGGGTACAGAAAAGCCTATCAATTGAAACCGGCAACATTCGTGGTCGTTGTCGTTGTCGTAATCGCCGTAAGGCGCCCAACTCTCTCTGACGGCGTATTCGCGCCCACCGATCTCGCACAAAAAAGCGGCGGCGCCCCAGGAGGCGCCGCCGTTGAACAGGTTTTGCGTTAAATAAATAAAAAAAACAAGTCCGGACAAAAGCTGAAAGTTAAGCTGTAAGTTGACCCGCCGCCTTCCTTTACTTCAAAGTCATGCGTTGCAGTTCAATTTCACAGGCTTCCCGGAGTGCCGTTTTTTTCCTGGCGCCAACCTCTCTTTGGTTTTTGGAGATGCTCCATGGATAGATGCACGTACACCCGAGAAACCCTATGAACTCAATTAACGAAATATCTTTATTTCTCTGGAAAAATCTTCTCCTTTTCCTCAAGATCAAATCCAAGGGCCAGGATAATCTTCCGCCTGGTCTCCATTCGGCAAGGCTTACCTTTTTCAATTCGATCGATCGTCAATGGGGAAACCCCCGCCTTTCTTGCAAGTTCGGCCTTGCTGATTAGCCTTTCCTCCCGAATTTTCTTTAGTTTGCTCGCGGTCACTTTACTCGCTACCTCATGTTGAAGGTTTATTGGGGAGTGAAATTATGTATAATCATACATATATTCTTCTATTTGTCAAGCTTTTTTTTTAATATTTATTGAACTGATAATTAATAGTATGGATGAGGGTAGAAATTACACTCATTAACGTACACCTGTATCTTATTTTTTATGCTGAAGTCGGCCTTAAATAACTGGAGGGCTAAGCTTGAAACTGAAGGCATCGTGGGGGCAGGCAGTTGAAAGGAATTGCAGAAATGCGAAGACCGCCCGCCGATTCAACGACGGACGGTCTCGTTGCAATAGGAAACTGCTCGGTTTTACGTATCAAAGCGCCGTTTTGTTTGGGCGGAAATATTTGTTCGCCGGGGCAGCGCTTTTCGGAGGCATCATTTCACAAAAGAACGATAGGTCGCCAAAACCGCCGCGGGTCACCACCTACATCAGATCCTGGAGTTCGTCTTTCGATATTTTCAGGGACTGGTCAAACTCCTTCCAGAATTTCTTGTCTTTGTTTTTCCAGCCATGCCCGAATCGACCATCGAAAAAGGAACTCAGCCTGGCAAACCAGTTACCTGATTTCTCAATACCCTTCTGCTGGCTAACAAAAATTTCTTTCAAAAAGTCATCGATCTCATTGATGTGGTCTTTGGGTATATAAGATTTTGCTCCTAATTTGATGGAGCCGACCAGGTTGTCCGGGTTCAGTCCGTGGGCCGTCAGCATAAGCGCCGGTATTTTCTTTTCCGTGGCGATTTCCAGCAGATCGAAACCACGAACGCCCATAATGTCTAAAACCGCCGCATCATAGTCGCCACTTTCCAATAGTTCCTTTGCCGCCTCATAGCTGTTGGCGGTATGGATGTTACAGTCATCGAGCAGATCGACAAGCGTGTCGAGAATATCCTGCTCATCGTCCACGATCAGTAGTTTCTTTCCTTTTAAGATATCATTGCCGGCCATGCGTCCAGTTCCTCCTTTATCGGTGATTGTCCGCTATATATAAAAAAAGCCGCCTCTCAAAAAAAACGATGCCGTACAATACAGGCAAACGGCGGCTATAGTCAAGCGCTGAAACATGGACTGAACGGCTTCCTGTCATGGGCAGTAAGCTTGTCCGAAGTCGAGGGACTGCGCGTTCATCTCGCTTGAGGCGGCCGGGCGCCTGCTTCTTCTGCGAAGCATCGGTTCGTCCCGCGGCACAATGGATAGTTGAGCTATTTCATGGCCACATATCCTTGAAAAATGCGCCTTGCTTACCGATCTTTTCTGTGATATGATCTGAAGGTTTTCAAATAATTAAGTAATTTTAAGGCCTTACGCTACAGGCCGTGTATTGGAACGCTTCGGCGGGGCATGTGCCGAAGAATCGGGATTTTGAATCCCAATTGTATGATATAAGGAGGAAAAACGAATGGCATTAATGACACCCGAACAGTTTGAAGAAAGCTTGAAGGACCTGAAGCCGCGGATTTTCATGAACGGAAAACTGGTCGAAAACATTCTCGAAAACAAAAACACACGCACCGTGGTTGAGGCGAACAAGGCCAGCTACGCATGGGCCTTGGACCCGAAATATAAAGACATCATGTCTTGTTACTCTCCTTTGATCGATGATGTAGTCAATCGTTACACCCATGTCAGCGCGAGTACGGACGACCTGGTAAAAAAGGCCGAGGCCGGTACATTTACGGCCGAGATGCTGGGCACCTGCATTTACCGATGCGTGGGCTACGATTCCTTTCACGCACTAGCCAGCACGACCTGGGAAATGGACAGGGACCTGGGAACCGAATACTATCCCAAATTTTTGGAATATCTCAAGATGGTCCAGACGAAGGACCTGTCCGTGGCCGGCGCCCTGACCGAGCCCCGGGGCCGGCGCGACGAAAAAACCCTTGACTGGCCCGACCCCTATCTTTCCCTGAAAATCGTGGACAAAAATGATGACGGCATCGTGGTACGGGGAGCCAAGATCAACATCAGCGGCGCCTATGCCAGCCATGAGTTGATGGTCCTGCCCCAGGCGGCCCACTATGAGGGCGAGGAGGATTACGCGGTCGCATTCGCCACGCCGACGGATGCGAAGGGGATTACCTATGTGGCCCAATATTCCCCCTATTCCGCCGAGAGGGACCTGTCGGACGATCCCGATGAACTGGGCAATCCCCTGTACGGCCAGCGTGAAACCGCCATGATCATTTTCGACGATGTCTTTGTTCCCTGGGAGCGGGTCTTTCATTGCGGCGAGGCCCCCTATTCCGTCAAAATCGTCTCCCGCTATGCCAGGACCCACAGGATGACCTGCGGCGGCACCTGCAAGGTGGGCTTTATGAATCAGATCATCGGGGCCTCCAAGCTGATCCAGGAATACAAAGGCCTGGAACGCGCCGGTCACATCAATGACCAACTCATGGAAATGGTCGTTCTCCGGGAAACAAGTCGGGCCTGCGGTATGGCCGCCGCTCAAAAGGGCACTGAAGAGCCGGAAGGCTCAGGCGTCTTTCTGCCTGATGAAATGATGGGCAATGTGTCCAAGCTCAATGTCTGCAATGCCTTCTGGCGGGTCATGGCCCTGGCCGGGGACATCGGCGGCGGCCTGATCGTAACCATGCCCTCCATCAAGGAACTCAAGAACCCTGAAATCGGCAAGTACGTGGAAGAGTTCTACAGCTTTGGCTCGGACGAGCCCACCGAGAACATCATGAAGGTGCACAAGCTGCTCCAGAACTGGACGGCCGGAATGCACGGTGTGGGCACCTGGCACGGCGCCGGCCCGGTCATGGCGCAGAAGATTATGCTCCAGCGTGTGATCGACTATGACCGTGATAAGGAACTGGTCAAGAACACTCTGAACCTGAAAGAGAAACCCAAAAAGGTGGAGATAAAAAAAGAGGCATAAACGAACGGTGCAGGGCACAAGGCGCAGGGCCGATTGATTTATGCGGCCGGAATGAAGATGATTTCTTTCCTTGAGCCCTGAGCCCTATGCCTTTGGCCCTGTTTGTATGCCTCATTCCTCCTCCGACGCCCCTGATACGCAGAAAGAGGACCCGCCATTCCCGGTGGGTCCTTTTTTTTGTCCGGATAGGGATGCCGCGGCCGGCTGTCATGGTGAATCCGTTGCGTGAGTGACCCCCTCGTCGTCCACCCACACCTTTACTCGCACCGGTCTTTTTTCAGGCTCTTCGGTCTTTTCCGGTCCCGGCGAAAGTTCCGCTGATATTAACCAGTTTACCCTGTCAGCTGCGATGACGTCCACGAGGTATCGGCCTTCGGTTTCGATTTCGATTTCCTTTGATCCGGCAAATCCTTCCCATTCATTGGTTATCTGATCGATCTCCCATCCGGAATTGTCCAGAAGCCGAAGCGAAAACGGGGCATCCGTGTCGAGGGTGCAACGGAAAACATACGTACCCTCTTTCATGGAAAAAAAGTCTGATTTCCCGGATCCCTGTCCCTTGATTTCAATGGCATCCGACGTCTCCGACATATGGACCCGGACCTTGCTCATGGGTTGGGTTAGATTCCCGGGGGGAGACGCTCGTTTTTTGCCTTCCAGGCGCTTTTCCTCGTCCCTGGGCGTCGTGATACGCACCTCAAAGACGGGATCGGCTGAAATCGCGCAGGGTATTTTAAAAAAATGACTTTCCTTGGGTTCAATGGCCGGAATGGAAAACTTGCCACTCAAAACCATTTTTGATTTATCGGGGGTGAAGGCCCTGATATGGACGGTGATATCCGTTTGCTTTTTATCAGATTTATTTATTATTAACCCTGTTAAATAACCCTGATTTAGCAAGATATCTGAATAAGTCAGATCATCATTCCCAGCCCAGCCGGCACGGTCGGCATACCCATGCCAGGAAACGAGAAAACAACAGAGAAGAAAACAACCTATGGATATCTTGATATGCATGAAATAACCGTTTCCTGAGGAAAAAAGACCCCGCCAAAGAACATGATCAGCGGCGCCTGCCACCGCCGCGACG
>JAFDKD010000146.1 GCA_019307165.1 Deltaproteobacteria bacterium
ATCAGCGGCGAGTTGAACGCCATGAGCGCCTACACGGGCGGCAAGCTGAAGATCGGCGGCGATCTGATGAAGAGTCAGCTCATCGAGAAACTGTTTAAGTTCTAGCCGGATTCAAGATGCGGGATGCGAGATACTAGATACTAGATGCGAGATACTAGATACAAGATACTAGATACGGGATAGATCCTCTAAATCATCCAGTATCTAGAATCTAGAATCCAGCATCTGATATCCGGCAACACGGAGGCAAAAAAAATGGCTACAGGAATAAAAGACAAGGTGGCGATTATCGGGATGGGGTGCAGCAAGTTCGGCGAGCGGTGGGACATGAGCGCCGAGGACCTCATGGTGGAGGCCTTTGGCGAGTGCATTGGAGACGCCGGCATCGATTTCAATGAGATCGAAGCGGCCTGGCTGGGGACCTGCATCGACGAGGTCAACGTGGGAAAGGCGGCCGTGCCCCTTTCCACCACCCTGCGCCTCCCCTACATACCGGTGACCCGCGTGGAAAACTACTGCGCCAGCGGCACGGAATCGTTCCGCGGGGCGGTGTACGCGGTGGCGTCGGGGGCCTACGACGTGTGCCTGGCCATGGGATCGGAGAAGCTCAAGGACACGGGGTACGGCGGCCTCCCGTCGGGGGGGTCCAGCTCAGGCTCTCTCCTCTGGCTGTGGTGGCCCAACCTGACCGCTCCCGGGTCTTTCGCACAGTTGGCCTCCGCATATGGGGCCAAGTACAGGATCCCGGCCAAAGACCTGAAGCGGGCCATGGCGCAGGTGTCGGTCAAAAGCCACGAAAACGGGTTCATCAATCCCAAGGCCCACCTGCGGAAAAAGGTCAGCATCGATCAGGTGATGGCCGCCCCCATCATCGCCCACCCGCTAGGGCTTTTCGACTGCTGCGGGGTTAGCGACGGCGCAGCGTGCGCCATCGTCACCACCGTGGAAAAGGCCAAAGACATGGGAATCAAGAACCCGGTCACGGTAAAGGCCCTGCAGCTGGCCTTGAGCAGCGGCGAAGAGATCGCCTACAACGAGTGGGAAGGGGAGCATTTCGTGACCACGGCCAAATGCAGCACCAAGGCCTACGAGGAGGCGGGCATCACCAACCCCCGGGAAGAGATCAGCATGATGGAGGTCCATGACTGTTTTTCCATCACCGAGCTGGTCACCTGCGAGGACCTCCACATATCGGAGCCGGGCCAGGCCTGGAAGGACATCCTGGACGGTTTCTACAACAGCGACGGCAAGGTTCCGTGCCAGATCGACGGCGGCCTCAAGTGCTTCGGGCACCCCATTGGCGCATCGGGCCTCAGGATGCTCTACGAAATGTACCTGCAACTCCTGGAGCGGGCCGAGGAACGGCAGCTGAAAGACCCCCGCATAGGCCTGACACACAACCTGGGCGGGTTTCCGGCGCAGAATGTGTGTGCTATTTCCATTATTGGAAAATATGACAATTAGACGGTACCCGGCGGGCCGGGCGGTTTAAATGTTTTAAGCGCTTCGGAGTTATCTGTTTAACCGCCCGCTCGCGTTGCTCGCTAGATAATGAGGATGAAAGGGATTGTTGCCCCTGGCGATACTCCCAGGGCCAACCCTCTATCCCGGCTTTCATCTTCGTCCGTCTCAGACGGACGAAGATGAAAGCCGGGATGAGTGTGGCAACGCGAAATGAGGGCGGATGGCCCACAGGACAACAGCAAACTCGAGAAGAGACGCTTTTTTGGAAACATACCCTGCTGCGAAGCAGTCGGATATTTCCCCCGGGGAGCATCGCCCGGGGGAAAGGATTTTTATCATCTGCGTAAATCTAGAGAGCGAAGCGAGCGGGCGGTTTACAAACTTAAACGGGCGCGCAAATGACAAACGGTCGCCGGAAAAAACCAGATGGCGGAAGGCGGACCCGGCTTCGCTAAAGGGCAGCTACGCCGCGGCAAGGGGCGGAAGTCAGAGGGCTACAGCAATCTTCAATTTTCAATCTTCAATCCGTAAAAGGTTTATCTCGCAAAGGACGCAAAGACCGCAAAGAAAGAGATAAAAGAATCAGGTTTTGCCCTCTTAGCGTTCTTGGCGACCTTGGCGAGAGAAATAATAAGCGTACCAGCCATGCTGAAAATCAGGACCATCATGAACTCCCCGTTGGAGGAGATTTTCGGGTTCAAGTGCTGCTACGGCGTGCTGACCTACGATCAGAACCTGGAGATCCACCTGGAGAACACGAGCAACCGCGCGGTGGTGGTGCCCAGCTATGTGGACATGAAGGGCGATTACGGGACCCTGCGTATCGACAACTTGATGCCCGCCGGCGACCTTTGCATCGAACCTTTCGACGTGCGCGCCTTCTACTGCTACATGGAAGACGAAACGTGGTCCGCAACCCGGGAGCTGGTGTTTTACGACACGGCCGGAAAGGAACACCGGGCGCAGGTTGGCGAGGGCACAAGAAAATAATCAGGGAACCGGACCTGGAATATCGAATATCGAACAAGAAATTTCGAATGATGAAGTTATGTCGCCCGGATGACTGAAAAACGGGCAGGGGAAGGTCGCATCAACAGGTGACCGGACACGCCCGGTCCCGGCACGAGCAGCCTTTGATATTCTATATTCCCTATTCGACATTCGATATTCGCTTTTTGGAAAAGGAGAAAACAACCCATGGACATCATCCCCTATACCGAAGAACACCGGATCTTCCGGGAATCCTTAAAAAAGTTTTTTGAAAAGGAAATTATCCCTCATGTGGAGGAATGGGAAGAGGCGGGAATCGTTCCCAAAGAGGCATGGCTCAAGATGGGCGAGCAGGGATTCCTGTGCATGGACGTGCCCGAGGAATACGGCGGCCTGGGCGCGGATTTCCTTTACTCGGTCGTCCTCATGGAGGAATTGGCCAGGACCGGGTTCAGCGGTCTGGCCGTGCCCCTGCACAACGACATCGTGGTGCCCTACATCAGTAAGTATGGTTCGGAGGAACTCAAGCGGAAGTACCTGCCCGGGTGCGTTTCGGGCGAGTTGATCAGCGCCGTGGCCATGACCGAGCCCAACACGGGGAGCGACCTGGCCGCCATCCGGACCACTGCCGCGGACGACGGGGACCACGTGGTGATCAACGGCCAGAAGACGTTTATCAGCAACGGGATCAACTGCGGCGTGCTGGTCCTGGCGGCCAAGGACCCCTCGGTGGACAACCCCTATAACGCCATCGACCTTTACGTGGTGGAGGCCGGCACGCCCGGTTTTGAAAAGGGCAAGCAGATCAAGAAGGTGGGATGGCACAGCCAGGACACGGCGGAACTGTATTTCACCGACTGCCGCGTGCCCAAGGCCAACCGGCTGGGGGAGAAGGGCTCCGGCTTCATGATCCTCATGGACAAGCTTCAGCCGGAACGCCTGGTGTGTGCCATCGGGGCGGTGGCGGCCGCAGAGTGGATGCTGGAAATAACCATCCCATACTGCAAGGAGCGGACGGCGTTCGGGAAACCCATTTCCAAGTTCCAGAACTCCCAGTTCAGGATCGTCGAAATGGCCACGGAGATCAAGCTGGGCCGGACATTCGTCGAAAAGCTGATCATGGACCACATGGAAGGGGAAAAGATAGTGGTGGAGGTCTCCATGGCCAAGTACTGGACCACGGATATGGCCATGCGGGTGGCCGACGGCTGCGTCCAGCTTCACGGCGGCTACGGCTACTGCGAGGAGTATCCCATTGCCCGGGCATGGCGGGACGCGCGCGTCATGTCCATCTTTGCCGGCACCAACGAGATCATGAAAAATATCGTGGCCAAGTTTATGGGACTTTAAAGGGCGGAGGACGGAAGGCGGAAGACAGAGGGCGGAAGACGGAGAATATCGAATAACGAATATCGAACAAGGAATGTCGAAGGGGCGGAAGGCGGACCCGGCTTCGCTAAAGGGCAGCTACGCCGCGGCAAGGTTAGGGATTCGGTTATCAGTTAATAGTTATCTGTTATTAGGGAAAGGCTGGGCGGAGCGTTTTATACACTAATAACGGATAACAGATAACGAATAACACCCCTCAACGACCAAGCAACAGCCCGTCAATCTGCAATGTTCAATTTTCAATATTCAATCCAAAAAGGGCAGGCCCCGATGGGCGCCTGCCCTTTTCTTGTCGGTAGTATTATTCAGTTTGTTGTCTTATGTTTAGGCGAATGTCCCCGAACTTAGCCGCTAAACGAGTGTGAAGGTGATCACCTGGGCGTCCCCTTTGGAATACACATCGCCGGGCGACAATTTTGACCCGAGTTTCACTTTCTTCCCGATCAGACTCATATCCGCCTCGTCCGGGACCACGTCCTCCAGGTTGCCCAGCACCCATGGGCCCTCGTTCAGTTCCGCAATGGCCACCAGGTAGGGCGGCTTCCTGCCTTCCGGGGCCACGCGTATTACGGTAAATGTCTTCAGGGTTCCTTCCCCCTTGAGTTCGGTCACGCCGCAGTCGCTTCCGCTGCATTCCCTGCAGACCGCCATGGGGGGAAATGTCACCGCATTGCAGCTGTTGCACTTGAGACCCAGGAATTTCCCCTGTTCCAACCCTTGCTGGTACTGGTCGTATGTCAGCGTATAATTCATTTTTCAACTCCTCAGGATGATGTTGCACACGGTTCCGTAATCGCCTCCCAGGGTATCCACGAGACCCACCTTGGCTCCTTCCACCTGCCGTTGTCCGGCTTCGCCCCTCAGCTGCTCCACGATTTCCGTGACCTGCCCCGCGCCTGTCGCGCCGATGGGATGTCCCTTGGACTTGAGGCCGCCCGAAGGATTGACCACCACCTTGCCGCCTCCTCCGAGGCGGGTCTCCCCCTTGGCTGCCGCGTCGTGGGCCTTGCCGAATTCATAAATCCCGAAGCTCTCCAGAGCCAGGATCTCGGCGGTGGTAAAGCAGTCGTGCAGTTCCACCACGTCGACGTCGTCGGGGCCGATGCCGGCTTGCTTGGCCGCCTCGGCGAACGCGTATTCCCTGGCCTTGACGCGGGTCAGGTCCTTCTGGATATAGAGCGGGCCGCCGGAGGCCTGGCCCGTGCCCGCTACATAAATGGGTTTTTCCACCAGATCCCGCGCCTTCCGGGCGTCCGCGATCACGATGGCGGACCCCCCGTCGGAAAAGGGGCAGCAGTCGAAGAGCTGGAGGGGGTCGGCCACCATCATGCCGCCCAGGACCGTATCCACGTCGATTTCCTTCTGAAAATGGGCCTTGGGGTTCATGGCGCCGTGATAATGGTTTTTGACCGCCACCTCGGCCATGTTTTTCTTCAGTTCGGGCAGCGGGATGCCGTACTTCTGCGAATACATGTGGGTGGCCATGGCAAATACGCCTGGAAACGTAATGCCGGCCGTGGTTTCATGCTGGGCATGGGAGGCCATGGCAAATGTCCGGGTGGCCAGGGCCGTACCCATGGTGCAGGCTCGCTCCGCGCCGCCTGCAAGGACCACGTCGTACACGCCGGCCGCCACCAACAGGGCGGCGTACCGAATGGCCACCGTAGCGGTGGCGCAGGCCGCCTCGAAACGCGTGGCCGGGGCCGTGGGGGGCAATCCCAACTCCGAATGGGCAAAGGGCGCCATGTGGAGTTGGCCTTCTTCGAAATCACCCAGGCAGTTCCCGAAAAAGAGGGCCTGCATGTCCTTGGGTTCGAGATTGGATTGGGCCATGGCCTCAAGAGCGGCCTCGGCAAACATCTCCACGTTGGTTTTTTCCGAGACGCCGAATTTGGTCATGGCAACGCCCAGTATGGCGACTTCTCGCATTTTATCCTCCTTTTCCGCTTACAGTCGGCAGCTCATAGCTCACAGCTGACAGCCTATTGTCTAAAGGTTTATTCCATCTGCAAAGCCGGGTCCTATGGGCCCGGATCTTTACCGTTATTTGGCTGCCATTCTAATAGCCCCGTCCAGCCGGATGACCTCGCCGTTGAGCATGGGGTTTACAACGATGTGGTGCACCAGGTCGGCGAATTCCGACGGCTCTCCCAGGCGTTTGGGCAGCGGGACCATCTTGTTGAGGGCGTCCTTCACGTTGTCCGGAAGTCCCTGAAGCATGGGTGTGTTGAAAATCCCGGGCGCGATCGTCATGATGCGTATGCCGTACTCGGCAAATTCGCGCGCGATGGGCAGGGTCATGCCCACGACCCCGGCCTTGGAAGCGCTGTACGCGGCCTGGCCGATCTGCCCGTCAAAGGCCGCAACAGACGCGGTGTTGATGACCACGCCGGTCTCGCCGTGCTCATTGGCCGTATTGGCCATCATCTTTTCCGCGGCCAGACGGATCACATTCATGGTGCCTATCAGATTGATCTCGACCACCTTGTTGAAATGGCTCATGGGCATGGGGCCTTCTCTTCCGATGACTTTGGCGGGGATGCCCACGCCCGCGCAGTTGACGGCCACGTGAATAGCGCCGAAGGCCTCGACGGTCTTGTCCACCGCCGCCTGGACGTCTTCTTCGTTGGTGATGTCCGTCGCGCAGAAGATGGCGGCATCGCCCAGTTCAGAGGCCAATGCCTTGCCCTTTTCCTCCGCCATATCGAGTATGGCCGCTTTCCCGCCCGCCTCGATCAGATCCCTGACGCATGCCTCGCCCAGACCGGATGCGCCGCCGGTTACAACCGCAACAGAACCGCTGATTTGCATTAGTCGACCTCCTATAAATGATTTGGGTAATATCTGCGATAAGTTTATATCGCTTGTCGGCGGGTCGGTCAAGCCATGCCTGAATGACCGGGAACGGAAAAAGTGTATTATCTCGCAAAGGCGCGAAGGTCGCAAAGAAAGAAAAAGAATTTTTGACAGGATAACAAGATGAACAGGCTTGACAAAAAACTTGATTATCTTGGTGAGGGGAAAAGAATAGAGGTCGGAAGGCAGAGCGCGGTGGGACCCGGCTTCATTAAAGGGCAGCTACGCTGCGGCAAGCAGGTGTCAGGTGTCAG
>JAFDKD010000147.1 GCA_019307165.1 Deltaproteobacteria bacterium
ATTCCATCATTCCATGTGGCTTACAAACGACAACAGCCGCCAAACGAACTATAATTTCGATAAGTTGTAGAATTTCCGAGACGTAATGGAATAAATGGAGAATAGCAATGGACGCACGCCACACTGAATTGGCCAAACGGATCGGGTTGGGGCATTCTGAAAGAATCGCCCATCTATTCGACATGATCGCCGACGATTTCGAGACCGACCTTCTGTTGGCCCTGCCGGCCAATACGCCGGCCCTGGCCGAGCCTTTGAACCGGAGCGAAGACGAACTATCCGAAAAACTGCAAGACCTGTTCATGCGCGGACTGGTGTTTCCCTCAAAGAAGACAGATCCACCCACCTTTCGCATGTCGCGTGATGTCATTCAATTTCATGACGCCACCGCCCTCTGGCCCGGCGCCACGATTGAATACCGCAACCTTTGGCGCGACTTTATGGATGAGGAATGGCCGGAGATTTCCAAGACGCTGCCGGAGGTGTTCGGCCGGCCGATCAATCGAGTCATTCCGATCGGCGTCACCCTGGAGGCCAAGGCCAGCGTTCTGGCCTATGAAGACGTCAAAGAGATCATCGACAACGCGCGAACCCTGGCCGTCACCGACTGCCCCTGCCGCCTGACCCACCGCAAATGCGACAGCCCTCTGGAAGTATGCCTGCAGCTCGACCGAACCGCCGAGTACAACATCACCCGGGGGTACGGCCGCGAACTGACCAAGGAAGAAGCCCTGGGCGTGATGCGCCAGGCCGAAGAAGCCGGCCTGGTGCATATGGTGGTCAACCAACGCAGCGTGGATCACATCATCTGCAGCTGCTGCAGCTGCTGCTGCGTGACCATGCCAAACGTCATCCGGCACGGCGCAGACCTGCTCGCCCCCAGCCGTTTCGAGGCTCGTGTCGATTCCGAACTGTGCACGGCCTGCGAAACCTGCCTTGACCGGTGCATATTCAGCGCCGTTGAAATGAATGAAGGACAGGACCTGGCTGTAATTGACCCGGGAAAGTGCCAGGGCTGCGGCGTGTGCCTGGTCACCTGTCCGACGGAAGCGATATCATTGGTCGAGGTTCGTCCCAGGGAATTTATCCCGGAAAAAATGGCGCATTAATCGTGCGCAAGGATGGTCCTTCAAGGTTGTCCGGGTATTGGTAGGATGCTGCAATGGCTCCCGAAGATCCCTATTTTGATGGAACGAAAAGGCAAATACAACCGAAGCATAAGGATTTTTTTCAAGTGCTCCGAATCACGTAACGGTGACAGCCGGCCTATCTGGTTCTTTGATGCCACGATCGATCATTTTTGCCGGAAGTTCGGGTTGACGTAAAAGTGTGCACCGACGAAATGGACTTGAAAGCAATTTAAAAATATCGGATGCCTTCATATGGCGGCCAAAGGTACGCACCAGCTTGTAGCTTTGAATCGGGCGCCCGAAGATCCTGAGGAAAAACAACAACGCATATCCCTTCATTCGCGCACGGTTTACCACTTCACTGGGAAGAATGGTCGGGTCAATATCGGAGCATTTGAACCATTTGAACCAGTCGCGTTCATCATCAATGATCCCGAGTTCGATATATTCCTGCCACAGGGGCGTCCCCCGGTAAACGCAAAGGCGATTAAATCCGAAACTATCAAGCTTCAAACGTGCTGCAAACCGAAAGCTTTGCATGATATCCTTTTTGGTTTCCCCGGGAGACCCTATCAAGAAAAAACCATGGACTCTTTCAATCCCCTGGCGTTTGGCCTCGCTGACCGCATACTCGATCTGATCCAGGGTCTGGTTTTTATTCAGTCGATCCAGGATCTTTTGAGTGCCTGCTTCGACTCCATATGCCAGGAAGGTGCAGTTTGCCTCGCTCATGATGGGCAGTTGGTCAACGCCAACCGAATCGACCCT
The DNA here is from genome assembly GCA_019307165.1 of Deltaproteobacteria bacterium. Classification (GTDB taxonomy): domain Bacteria; phylum Desulfobacterota; class DSM-4660; order Desulfatiglandales; family Desulfatiglandaceae; genus JAFDKD01. The sequence goes on from JAFDKD010000147.1 coordinate 1,899, forward strand.
CCCTTCGCAGCCCCAGCGGAATTCGAGACGGCGTTCGACAATACCGTTGCAGATATCGTTGATGCGCTTGCGCTTGAGCAGGAAATGATCATCCGTGAGATAGATTGAGCGGTAGCCTGCGTCGTTGAGCTTCTGCATCTCTCCAAGCACATGTTCGGCCGAGCGGTGGCGCCATTTGCCCTTTGACAAAGAAGGAATATCACAGTAAATGCAGCCGTAAGGGCAGCCCCGCGAAGTCTGAATTGTGCAGAATTTGTCCAGAGAGAGCACCGTGGGAACGTCAAGAGGCAATGACTCGATATAATCAATCGGCAGACTGTCCCGGTCCGGGTACGGAAACTGATCCAGGTCCCGGATAATGGAACGGGGCGGATTGGAAACGATCTTGTCTCCGTCGCGCCACACCAGGCCTGCCACTGAGCCGGGATCATCCATATTGACCAGATAATCCGGTAAAAGCTCCTCGCCTTCGCCGACCCCTATGCAGTCCGCATATGGGCAATCCTGTAAAATATGCTCAGAGTTCATAGAGGCAAAAACGCCACCCAGGATAATCGGGATGTCCGGCGCTGCAAATTTGAGACGCTCGGCCATGACTTTGGTTGCCGCATAGGTGGTGGTGGAAAGAAATGACAGTGCAATTACAACCGGTCGTTCCTCTCTGACCGCCCGTGCAATATGCTCCCCCTTCATCTCCGGGTGACAGGTGTCAAACATCCGCACATCGTGACCATGCCGCCGCAATACCGGCGCCAAGGTTTCGATCCCGAGCGGCGGAAATGCCATAACCTTGACCCGCTTGTCGCCGGGCTTTGAACCTCCAAGTTCTTCCGGTAGAAATTGATAGTAGTCTTCGTCTCGAACATATACTAAAAAGGTTTTCATAGATGAATCCTTTGTACTTATGCGCCTACAAAGGCCGTTTCCAATCATGCCATTGCGACGAATTCGATATTGTCTCCGTAATACGGCCCTCTCTGATTTTGCCCCTGTAAGGGCATGTGAAGGGCTCACCTGTCCGGGTAACCAGCCAGACTCCCAGGCATATCACTAGATGCCGGCCCAGCGCGTTGCGCCAATGGTTTCGTTAAAAAAAATCGACCGGCAAGAGCGGTGACAATATAGCCGATGGAGAGCAGGGGATAGGCATACCTGACCTCTACCCGGGAAAGCACCAGCAGCCGAACCACAACACTGATCACATAACATGCCGGTCCGATCAGGACATAGGGACCGGCGGCAACGACAATCAGTCTTAGAAAAAATTAATATTTACATATCATGAAAACCCGGCGTTGTCATGGCACAACAAATTGGAATGACGTGTAAAGATCCGGGCCCACAGGACCCGGCTTCGTCCCGCTGATAGCGGGCCTACGCCGCGGCACGCCAGGCTTTGAGGCCGCCCCCTATACATTGAATATTGAACATTGAGTTATTGAAGATTTATGGATTCCGCCTCTCAGCCTTATCGGCAAAAGTTGTTAGACCGGCAACATTCGTGCTCGTGGTCGTTGTCGTTGTCGTAATCGATTTCAATCATCATGGCTATCTGCGGTAGCGATCACATGTCCGAAGCATGGCGGGATTGGGATTCATTATAAATGTTGAGACCTGACACCCTTTACCCCAACCGGTGGAGATACTCTTTTCGACACATTTGTTCTTGCAAAATAGAAATTGCATTCTATAATGCAATGCATGATTCGTCGATTGGTTAAACATCAGGTACTGGAACGTCTGAAAATTTACCCGGCGGTAGCCTTGGTCGGGCCCCGCCAATGCGGCAAGACAACCCTGGCGCAATCCATAGGCGGGGTCTATTTCGACCTGGAACAGCAATCCGAGCGTCTGCGCCTGGACCTCGAGTGGGACGGCGTCGTGTCCGGGAAAGACCTGGTGATCCTGGACGAGGCCCAATCCTGGCCAGACGTCTTTGTGCGCCTCCGCGGGGCCATCGACCGGGCGCGCAAGCGCATGGGCCGCTTCCTGCTCCTGGGCTCAGTGTCCCCTTCGCTGATGATCCAGGTTTCGGAGTCACTGGCGGGGCGCCTGTCATTGGTCGAGCTGACGCCGTTTCTGATGTCCGAACTCAAAACGAAGGCGTCGCGCGAGCGCCGTTGGTTGTACGGGGGCTATCCCGACGGCGGCGTGTTGGAACCCAAGCAGTATCCGCGATGGCAGCTTGACTACCTGGCGCTTTTGACCCAGCGCGACCTGCCGGCTTGGGGTTTGCCTGCCAAGCCGCAGACCACCGATCGCCTTCTCCGCATGCTGGCGGCGATGCACGGGCAAGTGTGGAACGCTTCGCAGGTGGGTCAGAGTTTAGGGCTATCGTACCATACCGTCAACAGCTACCTCGATTACCTGGCCGGGGCTTTCCTGATCCGGCGGCTGCCGTCCTATCAAGCCAACATCCGCAAGCGGCTCGTCAAGAGTCCTAAGCTCTACTGGCGCGACTGTGGTCTGCCCCATGCGTTGCTGAACGTGTCCGACGAGCGCGCGTTGCTCTCGCAACCATGGGTTGGCGCAAGCTGGGAAGGCTTCGTGATTGAACAAGCGCTGGGCGAACTTTCCTCGCGGGGGCGAAATTTCAGCGCCTACTACTTCAGAACCGGCGACCAACATGAACTGGACTTGGTGCTGGACTTCGGGAACGAATTGTGGGCCGTCGAGGTGAAGCTGACGTCTTCGCCAACGCCCCAGGACATGGCGCGCCTGGACAAGACCGCCGATATGATCGATGCGTCACGTCGTTTCCTGGTCTCTCAGACCAGCCGGCCGAGCGGTGCCAAGCGTCGCGTTTCCTGCAACCTGCCGACCTTTCTGGATCATTTGTCGGGGAACAAATCCTAGGGGGCAGCCCTTGACATTCGACATTTGCCGACCAAGTGGAGCGGCACGCCGATGAAAATATCTGTTTCTTTATTCTTCCAGGCTTAATTAAACGTCTCGGAAATTATATAACTTATTGAAATTATAGTTTTTTTGTCGACTGTTGTCGTTTGTAAGCCACATGGAATGATGGAATAGAGGAATGTTGGAATGCTGGGTATGGAAAGCGGAAAACGACATTTACTTCAAATAATGAAATGGCAACTTTTCACTGGTTTCATGATATCACCTGCAGTGAATTCCAAAATACAAGTTGAAAAGGTGGAAAAGGTCTATAATAATTTGTGGGCGTTTTCCCGCTTTCCAACGAGATGGATATTTTTTATCCACTTTGCGAGTTCCATAACCAAAACTGCATACGTTTTATCCATCTTCTTGGCGCCCGATCTTCCTCACCTCGGTAAAATTAACCGAACGCCATACCTATTTTTCATAACAATTCAAATACTTATATGAAACGTACCACAATGTGGTATGCGCTTTGCATAAATTCGGGAAGCGGAGAAGAGAATTGGGGGCTTAGTCATGAGAAAAAAATCAATGCTTTTGGGAATTGTAGTGCTTGTAGGCTCTCTGGCCATTCCTGTTTTTGCCTATGATTCTGGTTTGGGCAAACCACAACATTACTCATTAATTGCGAGGGCTGATGGTCCGGGATACTGTTGGCAGTACAGCAGGGAGTTTGGCGATTCTACAATGCCTGATCAAAAGAAGAAACTTGATGAACTTTACAAGAATTTCACAAAAGAAATGGCTGAACTGAGCAGCGGGATTTGGGCAAAGTCTCTTGAGCTTGATGCTGTGCTGATTGACCCGAATCCGGACAGGGAAAAGGCTAGAGTTGTTCAGAGGGAAATTAATGATCTTTGGGATAAAGTGACAGAACAGAGTTTGGATTATACTTTTGAGAAAACCGGAAGCATTGATGCGAGTGGCGATGCCAAAGAATTCGGTTCGGGTTATGGATATGGATGTCATATTGCCGCTGATGAGCGATCCCGCCCATTATTATTGACGACATTTCATAGAAAACCGGTCAACGGTACTAACTGTAGGCACTATATTGTCTGGTAAATGATGAAATTAGATAATCCCGTCAAGGTTACGCTGTTCGCGCTGTGGATAACGGTTTTCTCTGTTGCAGTCTATTTTTATCTGAGCCTCGGAATTCCAGTGCATGACATTGTTAGGATTCTCAGGGAATTCGTAAACAGGCTCGGCATTTGGGGTCCTTTACTTTATGTGGTTTTGTATTCTTTCAGATCTCTTATCCTTTTCCCGGCATCCCTCTTGACAGCCATTTCGGGTCTAGTTTTCGGGCCGTGGTACGGTATGTTGCTGACAGTCGTAGGGGAAAACATCAGCGGGAATATCTCATTTATTGTCGGACGATATTTCGGTTCAGGTCTCGTACGGCATCTTGGCTCAAAAAGCAGGCATTTAGCATCTCTTGAGTGCAAGTTTAGAGAGAACGCATTCTTGGCGGTCCTCACCATGCGCTTGATGTATATGCCTTTTGATTTTGTGGGGTACATGTCAGGTGCCTGTAATATTCGCCAGAGGGACTTTGCACTAGGCACCGTTATAGGAACCATTCCTGGCCTGGCAACCTTTGTGTTTCTAGGAAGTGCCATAACAGATCCGAAAAATCTTGTTATCGCGTTTCTTTTCTTTGTTGTGGGGTGGTTAATATCGAACGTGTTGAAAGAAAAGGAGAAATTAAATAAAACATTGTCAGTATAGTTTTCAAGTCTTATGGTGTCAGGTCTCAACATTCAACACATTTAAAATCTATTTCAATCTTTTTTTTAAGTTCTTCGCTCGGTCTATCTTCTCTTTAAATCTTCGATTGGATTGGCTCACCGCAGACCCCCTCATATTGTAATAAGCACCAATATCCTTGAGTCTATAACCACCATTTTTTTGGCCTATATATAGACAGAACTTATTATACAATGGGTCTTTTTGGTTAATTATTGAGCCAACCGTTTGATCAATTTGCTCCAAAGAAGGCGCACCCTTGTATATGCGCCGTTTATGTATTGAAGATGGCCTTTCTTTCATTTCCTCGGGATGTGATGTGATACCAGGCCCCAGGATATTGGATGCGAAGTGGACGTCCCATGTGAATAAATCCAATTCAATTTTTTCCGT
>JAFDKD010000826.1 GCA_019307165.1 Deltaproteobacteria bacterium
GCGTCAAAGGGACACTCGGCCGCGCACGTGCCGCAGCCGGCGCATGCCGCCGTATTGACCACGGCGGGCGTCTTTTTCTTCACATCCACGGTGACGGCATTATACGGGCATACATCTGCGCATTTGCCGCAGGACTTGCATTTCTCGACAATGACCTCCGAGGTGATGGGCTCGGTGGTGATCTCTCCCTTGTGCATCAACCGAATGGCCCGGGCCGCGGCGGCCGATGCCTGGGTCACGCATTCCTTGATGTCTTTGGGGCCTTCCGCGCATCCGGCGTAAAACACGCCCCGCGTGGCGGCGTCCACCGGCTGAAGTTTGGGGTGGGCCTCCAGGAAGAAACCGTCCGGGGTCAGTTGAAGCCCCAGCATTTCCTGAAGTCGCTGCGTGCTGCGGGCCGGTTTGACGCCTACGGCCAGGACCAGCATATCCAGGTCATGGAATTCCAGTTTTCCCGTTGCCGTGTTTTCAACGGCCACTTTCATGCGCCCGTCGGGCTCTTCCTCCACCGTCCCCGGGAGCCCGCGAATGTATCGGACCCCCAGCCTTCGACTGCGGGTGTACAGTTCCTCGAAACCCTTTCCAAAGGCCCGGATGTCAATGTAAAAGACCTTGACGTCCATATCGGGGTAATGCTCCTTGAGCATGAGGGTGCCTTTTATGCTATTCATGCAGCAGATGTTGGAGCAGTAATTCCCCCCTTTTCTGGCTGAACGGGAGCCCACGCATTGAATGAAACCGACGGACTTGGGCCGTTTCAAATCGGTGGGGCGTATGAGTTCGCCTTTCGTGGGTCCCCCGGCGTTGACAAGCCGTTCGAATTCGAGGCTGGTCAAGACGTTTTCGAAGCGGGTGTAGCCGTATTCATCCATTTCCGTGGGATCGTAGGGCTCCAGCCCCGTGGCCACAACGATGCTGCCCACCGGCTCGATAATCTCCTCGTCGGACATGTGAAAGTTGATGCAGCCCTTGTCGCACGCCTCGATGCACTTGGCGCAGACGGCGGGGTTGTGCCCAAGGCATTCGTTGCCGTTCAACACGTAGGCCGAGGGCACGGCCTGGGGAAAGGGAGAATAGATGGCCTTTCTGGAGGAAAGGCCCAAATTGAATTCGTCCGGACGCACCACCGGACATACGGTGGCACAATCGCCGCACGCGGTGCATTCCTTCTCATCCACATAGCGGGCCTTTTTGAGGATTTTTACATTGAAGTTGCCCACATAGCCTTTTACGTCCACCACTTCGCTCATGGTGTAGAGTGTGATCCGGGGATGCCGACCGACATCCGTCATTTTCGGACCGAGTATTCAGATGGAGCAGTCCATGGTGGGAAAGGTCTTGTCCAGCTGGGCCATGGTGCCGCCGATGGAGGGGCTCTTTTCCACCAGAATGACATCAAACCCGTTATCGGCAAGATCCAGGGCCGCCTGGATGCCGGCCACGCCGCCGCCGATCACCAGCGACCGTTTGGTGAGAGGAAGGGTTTCCTCCTGCAGGGGCTGAAGCCGCCGCGCCCGTGCAACAGCCATTTTGACCAGGTCGAAGGCCTTTTCCGTGGCAGCCTCCGGTTCGTTCATATGGACCCAGCTGCACTGCTCCCTCAGGTTCGCCATTTCAAGGACATAGGGGTTCAACCCGGCATCCTGGACCATCTGGCGAAAGGTGGGTTCGTGAAGTCTGGGGGAGCATGAGGCCACCACCACGCGATCCAGACCGTGTTCGGCAATGTCCTCCTTGATACTGTGCTGTCCCGGCTCCGAGCAGGCGTAGCCGATGTCTTTGGCTACCGCCACATCATCCAGTCGGGAGGCCCTTTCCGTCACATTCTCGCAATCGACGGTCTTGGCGATATTGAGCCCGCAATGGCACACATATACGCCGATGCGAGGCCTTTCCTCCTGGATTTGGGTCTCTTCCGCTAACATGCTTTCCGTCATTTTAGGGTCCTCTATTAATTTAGTGTTCAGGTGTCAGGTGTCGGGTGTCAGCGCTGCCTTTGGCCAGTTTTCCTCTCGCCAAGATCGCCAAGAACGCGAAGAGGGCAAAACAATTTTTTAAAATCTTTCTTGTCGATCTTCGCGCCTTTGCGAGATAAAGCACCTTCCGTTACGTTTATTATTTCTCTCGCCAAAAACGCAAAGGACGCCAAGATAGTGCATTGAAAATGATAAATTAACCTGATTTATCTTATATGTAACTTCATGAAAACCGACGCTCATCGGACTAGGTAAGTCAGCTTATTCGTCGGGCTTTTTTGCACTCTCCCCCCTTTGTAAAGGGGGGCTGGGGGGGATTTAAAACCGTTGGCAAATCCCCCTCGATCCCCCTTTAAAAAGGGGGAAGCTGGGTGGAAGCT
>JAFDKD010000148.1 GCA_019307165.1 Deltaproteobacteria bacterium
CCGTTTTTTGGCGTGCTCGTACTCAGCGAAGCGGTGCTCGTTGTCGTAATCGAGGAGATCGTGCAGTTCGGTCATGAGCAGATTGACGTCTTGTCGGGTTGCACCCGAATACGCAGTCAGGAAGCGTTGGGTGCCCTACGGCGATTACGACAACGACAACGACAACGAACACGAATGCCCTTATCTTGGCGACCTTTGCGTTCTTTGCGACAGAAAACCGACCTCCGCGAAACCTGTAACCCGCAACGCGCAACACGAAACCCTGCGCCTCTAGCCCTGTGCCTTTTCTTTATTTCTTCTCAATCTTCCCCATAACGCCGCCAAGCCAGTCCTTGAAGTTGTCACCAACCGAGGGCTCTTTCACCACCAGCTTGCACACGGCGATCTTATCGGAATCCATGCTGACAGCCCGCGCGGTATAGGTTTTGGCTTCGATAGGGGGCTGGGTGATCACGATGACGTTTTCCATCTTTGCATTGGACCCGATCCTGGCGTTCAGTAATTCGGCAACCTTCACCAGCGTACTCACCTTTGCCTCGAAATACCCGTTCTTGTCCACCTCGGCATCCGCTACCGCAACGTGGACCGTTTCGTCCCCTTTCTTGACGCTGATCAACTGGATAAACACCGAATCCTCGGGCTCGAACCCCTTGCCCTTAAAAACGATTTGAGTCCCCGTCATGGCCGCAACGCCCAGGCTGACCTCTCCCGGCTCCACAATCATCTGAGGCCCCTTGATGTCGGGGTCAAAATCCTTGGGCGGCGTTGCGCAGCCGGCCAGGAGAAAAAAAACGCCCATCAGAAACAGCCCCATCCATTTCACACCGGTGCGTACATTTATTAACCGTATCATGCTCATGCCCTTTCCCTCCTTATATTCCATCCGAAATGCAACGGGTTGATCTATGAGACTATAGGAAGATTGCAATTTTTGTGTCAAGTTGAAAATCTGGAAAAACCCGACTACAAGGGGAAGGTCTTTTATGATATGGTTCCGAAAACAATGGCGCGGCCTGGGACAGGGGTTGAAATAACGCGATATGAAAAATGACGTTTTCAAAGACAGGGTGGCGCTCATAACCGGCAGTTCCCGGGGAATCGGTCGTGTCATTGCCCTGAAATTCGCCGAATCCGGGGCCCATGTTGTTATCAACCACAGGCGGGACGACGAACATACAGACGTCAGGGTCCAACACGTCTGCGAGGCGGTACGCCGTTCCGGGCGGCACGCCCTTGCCGTCCGAGCGGATATATCGGATAAATCCGCGGTCAAGGGAATGATCCGGGCGGCGACGGAGCAATTCGGCCGCCTCGATTTCCTGGTCCTGAATGCGGCCAGGGCCCCTTTCAAGCCCTTTGAAAGAATCCTGGAACGCGATCTGCGGCAGCTGGTGGACACGAATTTCCTGGGCCATGTCTTCTGTATTCAGGCGGCCCTTCCGCTGCTCAAAGAGAACGGCGGCAAGATCGTCTTCATTTCCAGCCTGGGCAGCCGTTTTTACAACGCCTCGTATCCGCTCGGGAGCATGAAGGCCGCCATGGAAGCGGTGGTTCGAGATTGCGCGGAAGAGTTGAGGCCGTTCGGCATTTCGGTCAACGGGGTTTGCGGCGGCCTCGTGAAAACCGATTCCCTCAAGGTGATTCGCCAGCACGCGGAAAATCATGACGCAGTGCCGGAATACCTTCTGATGGATCCGGAAGAGATCGCCGATGTGGTCCGTTTCCTATGCAGCGATGCCGGCAGGGCCATTCACGGGCAGACCCTGATCGTCGATCGCGGCCTGAGCAACCGGCTGGGTGGGTGGTAGCAGGAGGGAGGTTGAGGTTGAGACTGAGGTCAAGACCAAAGATAGGTTGAGGCTAAGGATTAGGTTGAGAGGGAGACAAATCCCTTCTGTTTTCCTTTTCTCAACCTCAACCTTAACCTGAATCTTTATCTGAACCCTAACTTGCCATTGATCTGCGAAGCGGGACTGTGGCACGGCAGGCCAGACTTTATATTTTTATCCGGAGGTAATACATGCAGGAATTGGTATCGAAACGCGCGGTCCTGGACGAGGTTCGGACATCCGTGGCTGAAGCCCTTGAAGTCGACCTTTCCACCGTAACCGCCGATAGTTCCCTCACGGGGGATCTGGGCGCCGAATCCCTCGATTTTCTGGACATCAACTACCGGCTGGAGCAGGCATTCGGCATCCGCATGGCCAGATACTCCATCCTGGACCATGCTGAAGAGCAATTTGGAGAGGGCATTGTCCTGGACGAAAATTCGCGGCTTACGGCCCAAGGCGTGAATCTTCTGAATGCCCGCTACGGCGAAAATGCGGCCCATTTAAAGCCGGGCATGAGCATGGACGCATTGCCGCCCCTCATTACCGTGCAGGCCATGGCGGATGCGGTTCTGGACATCCTGGCCACCTACCCGCCGACCTGCCGGTCCTGCACGAAATCGGACTGGCGGGCCGACGGCACGCAGATCTCATGCGGGTCCTGCGGCGAATTTCCCGTTTTCGATAACGGAGACGACCTGACCGTGCAATGGCTGAAAAGGGCGCAGGAAGAGGGAAATATCCTGTGAGTTTTTCGCAGTCAAAACGCCGGGTGGCCGTCACCGGATTCGGCATGATTACGCCCCTGGGCCTCAATACGGAAGAGACATTTTCCCTGGCCGAAAAGGGCGCCTCCGGCATTGACACGATACGCTCGTTCAACGCCGAAGGTCTTCCTTGCCGGATCGCCGGGGAAGTCAAAAAAAAGGTCATTGACCCGCCTGAAGGGCTCCGCCGCCGTTGGCCGGCCAAGTTTTCTTCCCGTGCAGCAAAGCTTATGGCCGTTGCCGCGGACGAGGCCGCCCGCATGGCCGGCCTTGAGCAAATCACGGATCGGACGCGGATCGGCGTATCTCTCGGGTCTTTCGGAGAGCGTCCCTCGATTGCCGACATCCTGTCCCATCAGCGTTACTGTAACAGCCCCGGGGAATGGGATCTGAAGGGCATGTCCAGGCAGGGGGGGTATGATTACCTCAGGTTCTATCGGCGAAAACCGGATATCGCCACGTCCCTCGTGGCCAGGGCCTTCGACTGCCGTGGTCCGAATCTCACCCTGACATCGGCCTGCGCCGCGGGCGCCCAGGCCATTGGAGAGGCCTTCAGGGCCATCCGGACCGGGCAGTGCGACGTGATGATCGCCGGCGGGTGCGAGGCCATCATCTCTCTGATCGGACTCGCGGGATTCATCCTGTTGAAGGCCCTTTCGGAGCGCCATGCCTCCCCCCACAAGGCATCCAGGCCTTTCGACCGCAGGCGGAACGGCTTCGTCCTTTCCGAGGGCGCGGGCGCCGTTGTCCTGGAAGCCATGGATCATGCCCGAAACAGGGGCGCCCCCGTGTCCGGAGAATTGCTCGGCTACGGCGTTTCGGCCGATGCCTATCGCATTACGGATACCCAGCCCGAGGGAAAAGGGGCCGCCTTGGCCATGGAAGGTGCGCTGGCCGACGCGGCGCTGGCCCCCGAAAGCATTGAATACATCAATGCCCACGGCACATCCACACCCCGGAACGACGTCACGGAAACCATGGCCGTCAAGGCCGTTTTCGGAAAACGGGCATACGACATCCCCATCAGCTCAAACAAATCCATGTTGGGCCACAGCATTGCGGCTTCCGGGGCCATTGAATTTATACTCACTCTCGTCGGCATGAACCGCTCTACCATACTGCCGACCATCAACTATGAATTCTCCGACCCCGATTGCGATCTGTGGTATGTCCCCAATACGGCCATCGAACAACGTCACGGCATTGCGCTTTCCAATTCTTTCGGCTTTGGTGGTCAGAATGCGTGTCTGTGCCTCGCCGGCGTACCATAGGACACGGCTTATGGGCTTCCACCATAGGGGGCCTTGCAACAATCAAATCCTGTAAGTGATGCGTCCATTTGGTGTCAGGTGTCGGGTGTCAGGAAGGGATTTGTTAGAAGCAGACCCTGGAAAATCCATTTGGGCAGTACCAACAGCAACACACAGCGGCATGGAAGTGTATTATTCGTACTGACACTTGTCGAAGATCCCGCCGTTGTTGGGCGGGGAATACTGACACCTGTCGAAGATCCCGCCGTAGTTGGGCGGGGAAACCTTATTGCAACATTGGCATAGCCGGAAGACGCTGAGATCCGCCACACGGGAGTTGTGCAGATGGAAAAAGTCACGGACGATCACATCGTGGTTACGGGATTCGGCGCGATCACCCCACTTGGATCGAATTCCCGGGAAACATGGAACGCCGTTCTGTCCGGACAATGCGGCATTTGCCCTCCGGCGGGGATGAAAGCGGATGAAACCCCATGCCTCCGGTCAGCGCTGGTGGAGGATCTTCGAGCCTCGGACCTGGGCATCGGCCGAAAAGACGCCCGGTTCATGAGGAAAAGCGGCCTCATGCTCCTGAAGGCGTCGCAAGACGCCTTTCTCGATGCCCGGCTTGATGAACTTCCCGTCCCGGCGGAGCAAACGGGTTTTTTTGCCGGCACCGGGGCGGTTGACGCCGGAGAGCAGGACCTGTTGCCTGCCCTGCCGGGTTCCCTCGACCCGCAGGGGGAGTTGAGCCATACGCGTTTTTTTGCCGACGCGTACAGGGCGATCCATCCCTTGTGGCCCCTTTCCATTCTCAACAACATCGCTTTTTGCCAAACCGCCATCCGCCTGAACGTCAGGGGCGAAAACGCGGTATTCTCCCCTTACAACGACGCCGGGGCACAGGCCGTCCTCGAGGGCGTCAGGACCCTTCGACAGGAGCGTGCGCGCGCGGTCGTCGTGTCGGGCGTAAGTGAAGCGGCAACCCCGTTCAGCATGGCACGGGCGACGAATTCAGGCCTCCCGATCGCGGCCGGCGCTTCCCGCGATGCGCCGTGCCGCCCGTTTTCGAACCGCGCTTCCGGCACGGTGTTGGGCGAGGGCGCCGGCGCCCTTGTGCTGGAACGCCGCACCCATGCCCTCATGCGGGGCGTGGGGTTTCATGCCCGAATATCGGGTTACGGGGACGCCTGCATACCGGACAGCGAGGGCTGCGGTCCAACCGTTGAAGCCGTAAGAAGAAGCATGGAAGCGGCCCTGGTTTCCGCCCGACGGAATTTCGAGGACATGGACGTCCTGATCGCCCACGGGGACGGCACCGAGGCGGACCACAACGAAATCGCGGCCCTGAATGCGCTTTTCGATCGTTCGCAAAAAGGCCCGCGGGTTTTTTACCCCAAGGCCGCACTGGGCAATCTGCTGGCCGGCGCCCCCCTTGTGGATGCGGTCCTGGCCATGTTTATGATCTCGGAAGGACGGATACCCCATACCCTCAACGTCGATGCCGCCGGGAGCAGAATCCACCTGCCGGTGGTCCGCGGATGCCCGTTGGAGGCATCGGTGAAACGAATCATGATAAACAGTCGGGGTCCCGGGGGGCAGACGGCGTCGTTGATACTGGAGGGTTGTAAGTAAGAAAAGGTTAAGGTTGAGGCTGAGGTCGAGAAGCTGATAATTCTGATTGTTTTGTTTTTCTTAACCTTAACCTCAGCCTTGACCTGGTGCAAGCCGGCTGACTATTCCCCGCTGGACGGTATTTTTGACTGACTTAAATACAGAATTCGTAGGTGGATTAACGCCATGACCCGCAAAAGAAGAGTCGTTGTAACGGGTCTCGGGCTGGCGACCCCGCTGGGTCTCGACGTTGAGGGGAACTGGGGGAAGCTGCTCGGCGGCTTATCGGGCATCGGCCCCGTAAGCCTGCCCGGATCCGACGCGTCCCCGATTCGAGCGGTTGGGGAAGTCAACGTCGCCGACCTGCGGCGGATACGGGACCGGTTTCCTGACGATTCTTTGGAACAGGGAGAACGCCGGACCCTCTTCGCCCTGTGGGCGGCGGCGTCAGCGCTGCGGGACGCGGGTCTATCAAACACGTATGGGAACAGGCAACGCTTCGGCATTGCCGCTGCGGCAGGCGTGGGCACCCACCGACTGGAGGACCTGTCTCGCTGGACCGCGCAGCAACGGAACTTCGATGTTTCCCGATTCATGAGGGAGTTCGGCCATGCCCATCCCGCCTCGATCCTGAAAAACAGCGCCGACAGGCCCGCGTCCCTCATTTCCAGGCGATTTCGTCTCTACGGCGCCAACCTGACGCTGACATCCGCCTGCGCCTCCGCCACCCTGGCCCTTGGCATGGGATACAGGCGCGTGGCCTCGGGCGAGGCGGACCTGATGGTGGCGGGGGGCGCGGATTCCATGCTCAATCCGATCGGGCTCGTCTTTTTTTTGCTCCTTACCGCCGCATCCACCTCGCGAGATCGGCCGGAAACCATATGCCGTCCCTTCGACAGAAAGCGCTCGGGCCTCGTCATCGGCGAAGGCGCCGGATTTGCGGTGTTGGAAGACCTGTCCCATGCCCTTGAACGCGGCGCCCGCATTTATGCCGAAGTCGCCGGCTGCGGGACTTCCCTGGACGCCCACAGCGTCACGGCCCCCGAACCTCGGGGACGCGGCATTGAAGCGGCCATGGTGACGACCCTGAACGATGCCGGTTTGAAGGGCGGCGACATAGACCACATCAACGCCCACGCCACGGGGACCCGCCTGAACGACGTGGCGGAAACCATCGCCATAAAACGCGTCTTCAAAAACCATGCGGCCCGCATCCCCATCAGCGCCAGTAAATCCATGATCGGTCATCTCATGGCGGCCGCCGGCGGACCGGAATTTATTTATACGGTCATGAGCGTAGCGAGGGATGAAGTTCACCCGACCATCAACCTGGAGAACCCGGATCCCGCCTGCGATCTGGACTATGTTCCCGAAGGGAAAAGACATTGCAGGGTTCGCGCGGCCCTGTCCAATTCTTCAGGGTTCGGCGGTCAAAACGCCGTGATTGCGGTAAAAAAGTATCATGAACTAAACCGTTGAAAGAAAGGAAAAAGTAAGCAGCCGGACAATTAAGACAGAAGAAATGTGAACCGTTATTTCTTTTTCCCGTATAGATTGCTTGTTCTTGCTTTCCGTTTTTTATGCGGAAAGCAAAAATAACTCCGCGATCTCTGCGGTGATTAGAAATGATTCAATGTTCTTAAGAAGCCCTATCTGCAATTATATATGCAGCGTGAGCGGAGTTATGAGATCGCGAAAAGCAGTCATCACCGGACTGGGGATCACCTCCCCCCTCGGTGGAAATGTGGCGGAAAACTGGGCGGGCCTCAAGTCCGGAGAGACAGGTATCGGGTCTTATGCCGGAGACAACCGTCCGCCAGGTTTTCAGTATGCGGGGAAGGTCCACGGTATTGACCCGAGCGCGGGTGCTCCGCGAGGTATGTCCAGGGAAATCAGGTTTCTCAACCGGAGTTCGCGCCTTGGGTTGATTGCATCGAAGGAGGCCGTGGCGCAATCGGGCGGTTCCCTGTAGGGTGT
>JAFDKD010000827.1 GCA_019307165.1 Deltaproteobacteria bacterium
ATCGTCGCCGGGAAGCACGACTATCCGCCGGGCGCCAAACTCTTCCATACGAGGATGGCGGAGTTGTACGGCATTTAGGGGTTCGCGGCGTAATGAATCAGACAGTTGCCAATTTGAGGCGCAAGACCAAATAACCAAACGATTAAGGAAACAAAAAGAGGACAATAATGACTAAAACAGAGAATAATCGGCAACGTCGCGTGTCGATCATTACGGATACGGCACAGCATCTGGGTCCCTATCTGGCCAAGGAGCTGGCCCAGCGAAACCATGATTTGGTGATCAGTGATCCTAATGTGGTCATTGAGGGTTGTAAGAGCGCCGCCCCCGACTTGGTCAACGAACTACGTTCGATGGATGTGCAGATCGAGGTGGTTGATATCGATGACGTCAACAAGGCGGGCTCCGTACAGAAACTGGTCGATCGGGCACAGGAGGTTTTTGGTGGCTTTGATTCGGCTTTTATCCGCCCTGGCGTCCATATTCTCGCCAATTTCCAGAGTGCAACCATTGAGGAATTTCAGGGCTCCGTTGAAGGGAACATGCTCTCTGTCATGTATGCATTGCAGGCGTTGCTGCCGCCCTTGATGGCGCAGGGCTCAGGCCAGGTGTTGATTGAAGTCAGTGCGACGGGATCGAAAGACTGGCCGGGTACTGGATTCCTGTATGGCGCTACACGTGCAGGGGCAAAGTATATGGTCAATAACGCAGCTATTGAAGCAGCGAGATCCGGCGTGAGCGTAAATGGCATGGGCACCATGTTTTTGGACTATCCTGGTTTCAGGAACAGTACCAATGTGGAAGATCCCAAGGTGGCTGCCGAAATCAAGAAGCTGATTCCGGAAGGCAGATTCGGCAAACCGGAAGAAGCGGCGCACCTCGCGGCCGCCTTGCTTGATGGCGGGTGCAGCTACTATGCCGCGGAATTCATAAACTTTTGTGGTGGATGGACTGGAGTGTAAGCCCAACACTGCAAACAATTGGTTGTAGGACGGCCTTTTCATGCCGTCCCACGAACTTTTTATGCAACCATAAGATAAGGAGGCTCACATGGAATATTGGTGTCGCGTTACTGTTGATGGAGTGCCACGTCTTGGCCTGCGCCGGGAAGAGCAAATCCTGATCCACGAAGGAGATCTGTTCGCCAAGCCGAAACCTACCGGTCAACAGGTATCTGTAGATGAGGCTGAGTGGCTGGCGCCTGTTGAACCACGGCAGTTTTTGGGGCTTTGGAACAACTTGCACGAGGCTATGGTGAAGGGAGGCAACCAGCTTCCGGTGTTTCCGCTCTACTTCCCTAAACTGCCAGGATGTCTGAATCGACACCTGGCGGACATCAGCCCCCCTAAGGGATTTGCGGATAAGGTCATATTTGAGGCCGAATTAGGTGTTGTGATCGGTCGCGAGTGTTTTCAACCATCTCGCGACTCAATAGACGATTACATCTTCGGTTATACGTGCGTGAACGACGTGACAGCTGCGGAACCATTGCTTGAAGACAAGGAGTTCACCCAGTGGTCTCGCGCAAAGAGTTTTCCCGGTTTCGGCCCGGTTGGCCCGTGGATCGCGCGGGGAATTGATCCGGATGAACTTCAGGTTCAGGCTTTTCTCGATGGTGAGAAGAAACAGGACTACCCGGTCAGTGACATGATTTTTTCACCGCGTGACGCAGTCTGGCGGATCGCCGGTGAAATTGTGCTTTATCCGGGTGATGTCATCTCATGCGGCACCTCGGTTGGCGCCTGCTTCATGAAGCCGGGCCAAAAGATCGAGGTCCGTATCCCCGGGTTGGGGAGTCTGTTGAATCGCTATTCCGTGTGATTAGCCCGCAAGCGGCCATCCGGAAGTCCGATACATCATAGTTTGATTTTGGTGATTAGGAGGTTCTCGATGTTAAAAACAAAATGGTTCAAATTGTCGGCATATGTTGTCGTTGGATTGATGGTGGCAACCGTTATTGCGCCGAAGGTCGTAGTTGGTGAAACTGAACAACAACTTCCACCGAAATTCATTGTTGGTGACATCGCGCAGTCCATTCTTGATGTCAAAACCAAAGGCGATCATATTGGCGACACTACGAAGACAATCGCACTGAATGTATCAGGGTATGACGATATAGTTGTGCATGAACATACGGGCCATGCTTTTCTCACCGGCAGGGACGGATGGATGTGGAAAGTCGACCTGAAGACCGGAAAAGCGGAACATTTCGTCGATGTCCCCCTTATGCCTGCAGGCGCACATCAGTTTCCCGGAGATGAAAACGTTATTATCATCACCTGTTCGCGTCGTGGTGGGGGTACCTACCCGAAAGATGAACATCCGGGCGTATACAAGTTGAATGTGGCAACCAAG
>JAFDKD010000828.1 GCA_019307165.1 Deltaproteobacteria bacterium
AAGGATCTGAAGCCGGGTAGGGACGTCAGGCTCTATTTTCTCCAGGACAGGGGTGTCAGCGGCGTGCCCGCGGGCTACATTGACTGGAACCTGGCCACCCGAGACGCTGCATCTGAGAACCCGCCTACAACTCCTGACATCACAATGAAGGATCCCTTTGCCCATGTGTTCACTTCGGGAACAACGGGCATGCCCAAGGCTGCCGTAACCTTGCATAACCGTTGGGCGTTGCCTCTTATGCTGTTCGGCAGGATGATGCTCAGGCTCACTCCGCATGACACGATCTATATTCCTCTGCCCTTTTATCACGGAACGGCCCTCTACGCGGGCTGGCCGACGGCGGCGGCCGGCGGAGCGGCCATGGCCATCCGAAGGAAATTCTCCGCATCAAACTTCTGGAAGGACGTTGACAGATTCAACGCCACGGCTTTTGTATACATCGGGGAACTCTGCCGGTACCTGATGCAGCAACCCCCAGACCCCCGTGACGGCAAGAACAAGCTCACGAAGATCCTTGGCAGCGGCTTGCGACCGGAAATGTGGAAAGAGTTCAAGTCTCGTTTCGGAATAAAGGAAGTCTATGAATTCTACGGGGCGTCTGAAAGCAATTTCGCCTTTGCCAACGTTCTCAACCTGGACTGTACTGTGGGGACCTGCCCCCTGCCTTTTGCAATCGTAAAATATGACATAGCCGATGAAAAACCTGTCAAGGATGAAAACGGCTTTTTCCAGCGGGCTGAAGTGGGCGAAGCCGGTCTTCTTCTCGGTCAGATCAGCGATGAAGCGCCCTTTGTGGGTTACACGGATGAGGAGGCCACGAAGAAGAAGATTCTCCGCAACGTTTTTGAAACGGGGGATGCCTGGTACGACTCCGGAGACCTTTTGCGGGACATCGGATTCAAGCATGTTCAGTTCGTGGACAGGTTGGGTGACACCTTTCGTTGGAAAGGGGAAAATGTCTCCACAACCCAAGTGGAAGCTGTGATTAATTCCTTCGACCACATTTTGGAGTCAAACGTCTATGGCGTAACCATTCCGGCAACAAATGGACGAGTAGGCATGGCTGCTGTCATAACGGACCGGGCACCCGCTGATTTTGATCTGGCCGGGCTGTTTTCCACCCTCAAGACCGACCTTCCATCTTACGCCGTACCTATTTTCATCAGGTTCAAGACTGAGTTTGAGACCACGGCGGCAAGCATGAAGATCAAAAAAGGCAATCTCAAAAGAGAGGCCTTTGATCCCAATCAGGTATCCGACCCGTTATATGTTCTCCTGCCGGGCAATAAAGCATACGTACCACTCACGGAAGACATTTACAGCGATATAATGGACGGAATTCACAAATATTGATCGGAGTTAAACACCACTTTCTTCTTAGGAGGCAATCAATGGCAAAACAAAAAATGACACCCAGTGAAGCTTTAGTCGAGACCCTAGTAGCTGAAGGAGTTGATACCATATTCGGTATTGTCGGGTCCGCATTTATGGATGCCCTCGATCTCTTCCCCGCCGCCGGCATCAGGTTTGTCCCCGTTGCCCATGAACAGGCAGCTTGTCACGCGGCAGACGGCATGGCCCGCGTTACCGGCAGACCTCAGGCCTGCATCGCCCAGAACGGCCCGGGCGCCGCCAATTTCGTTTCCGCTCTAACGGCTGCCTATTGGGCCCATTCCCCGGTTGTCGCTATTACTCCCGAGACCGGCTCAATGGGTATCGGTACCGGCGGTTTTCAGGAGCTGGACCAGATGCCGATGTTCGAGAAGCAGACTGTATACCAGGTGCGGGTCAACAGACCGGAAAGGATGGCTGAACTTACCCGCCGCGCCTTTTTTATGGCCAAAGCAGAGACCGGCCCGACCCAGTTAAACATTCCCCGTGATTTTTTCTACGGCCTCTGTACCGATGAGATTTATCCGACTCTTGATATCTCCAGAGGGATCGGTTCCAAGAAATCCCTCGAAGAAGCTGCCCGGCTTCTGGCCAACGCCAAATACCCCGTTATTTTATCGGGCGGGGGTGTTTCCCAGGCGGATGCCTTGAACGAAGTTGTCGCCCTGGCCGCGTATCTCACAGATCCTGTGGTAAACAGCTATCTGCATAATGATACTTTCCCCGCTGCGAATCCCCTGGCCTGCGGACCGATCGGGTACTGCGGCTCCAAGGCCGCGATGCGGACCATCGACAAAGCGGACGTGGTGATCGCCCTTGGCTCGCGGTTAGGCCCCTTTGGTACCCTGCCCCAGTATGAGATCAATTACTGGCCGGAAAATGCCAAACTGATCCAGGTTGACATCAACCATAAAGTACTCGGCCTGAGCAAAAAGGTAGATGTTGCCTGCCTTGCGGATGT
>JAFDKD010000149.1 GCA_019307165.1 Deltaproteobacteria bacterium
GTCGTTGTCGTTGTCGTAATCGCCGTAAGGCGCCCAACTCTCTCTGACAGCGTATTCGAGTGAAACCCGATACACGTCAAGTTGTTCATGACCGAACTGCATGATCTCCTCGATTACGATTACGACAACGACCACGATAAGGACGAACACCGCTTCGCTGAGTACGCCAGAGACCGGCGCACAAGCATAGGCGGTTGTCAAAGCAAACTCACCCACTTAAAACCCGGAAGGTCCTCCTTCTCTAATAAACCCAACCCAACACCCCTCCGGCCACGATGTTTGCCGCAGCAGCTATCCCGTAAAGAGAGGCGATGGTCATCGCCTTGGCCCTTGGGGTTTTCATGGCAAGCACCAGTATGGCGGCCACATAAAAATGAAAATAGCCGAAAAAGAAAATGAGCCAGACACCGCCGAATGACAGATTCCACCAGGGATATTCCCATACCAGATGCCCGCCGAGATTCAACATGCACTCGACCAATACACAGAAAACGGAATAACCGATGGCCCAAAACCACCTATTGGGAATGCCGAGGATCTTTTCTCTCCTGTCTTCCGAAAGGGTATAGTAGAAAATGAGCCCCGATATGGCGAACATGAACATGATTTCGATATTCCAGCCCATCATCGTCCTGAGGGCCGTTGGCCCGGGCGTGGTCCAGAATGCCGATCGCTGGGTCAGGTGAAACACCCATCCGTTCCATGTCTCGTTGATGAAATCCATGCCCAAAACCGTTAACCCGCAATAGATCGCATCCCAGTTGCCGGAAAGCCGGGCTTTCTTGATTTCGACGGCATAGATATAAAAAACGATGGCGAGCAGCGGAATCACGTACCATTGCAGCGTGGACAGGTCCCTCAGATTTACCAGGGCTTGTTGCGAGGCAGGTGTCATTGTATCCCTCTTTCGTCCGTGTTGGTTATCAGGTTGGAGGAGCGCTGCGCTTCAGGTTGGAGGCGGTCTAGTCAGGGTTCAGGGTTCAGGGTTCAGGGTTCAGGGTTCAGGGTTCAGGGTTCAGGGAAAACAATGACAACTGAATATGGCATGTCAATACTCGGATTTTGAAAATTTTAAATTCTCATTTCTAAATTCTAAATTTTTCTAATCCCAAATTCCGCTCTACGCCCTCTGGTCCCTAGACGCTCGCCTATTAACAAATAACGCCTTTTCATCTCTCGTCTTTCCCCAATGTTCAATGTTCAATTATTTCGACATTCCTTGTTCGTTATTCGATATTCGATATTCTCTTTACCCATCCTCACTGAAATCGCCTATTCGTCGATCAACGGAATGCCCAGCATGTCTTGAAGTTCCTTAAGCGCCCGGTCGGGATCCGTCACCTTTATGGTGTGCATGCCCATGGCCCTGGCGGGTTTGAGGTTGACGCCCAGGTCATCCAGAAACACGGCCTCCTCCGGCATGATGTTCAGCATCTCGCAGGCCATCTGGTAAAACCGGGCATCGGGCTTTCGAACGCCCATCTTGCTCGACTCGATAACCACGTCGAACAGGTCCATGATCTCATGGAGCGCCCGGGTCCTTTGGGGGCTCGACGCCCCTTCCGGCATGCCGCCCACATTGATGTTGTTGGTCAGGCAGGCCGTCTTGAAACAGGCCGCGCAGCGCCTCAAGGCATCCACCATCTTCGGTCTGATTTCGCCCCACAGCAGTTCCAGGACCGCCGTCCCGCGAACAGGGTGCCCGAGGCCGCCGGACTCCCGCTCGAAGGCCAGATCGAACTCCTCTAAAGTAATTTCGCTACGTTCGAGCCGCGCCCATGCGTTGCCGTCCGGGTTGGTCGCATTGACCGTGCGAATAAAGTTCGGGGGAAGGCCGTTCTTTTTTTCAAATACCGCGAATGCCTCGAAAGGGCTGGTAGTCACCACGCCGCCGAGATCCCATAGGACCGCCTTTATCATCGTCAATTTCCTCTGTCGCCATTTCTCCGCGTATGCGCTATTATCGTTACTCTATCGATGGGAAGTCAAGCGGGCAAACGATCGCTCCGATATCTTTTGACATCTCCCAAGTTTTTTTATATATTTTAACCAATAACATCTCCTGGCAAGAAGCCCGGCCGTTAGATCGAACATTAAGCGACTGTTTTCCGACCGATAATATGAAAGCCACGAAGGCGATTCATCCCGGCAGGGGTGCAGCACTCGTGGCTTTTTTGGTCTTTCGGGGCCTCGCTTCCGTTGCCGGATGGAAAACTGAATGATTCACCCTGACGATGCAAAAAAGGAGAATGCAATGACGAAAGAGAACGTAACAAGCGAGGATTTCAATCGATGCGCCGATTTTCACGGGCATGTTTGTCCGGGCCTCGCCATCGGATTCAGGGCGGCCGGAGCGGGGCTCGAATGGCTTCGCGAAAACCGGTCCGTCGATGAAGAACTGGTGGCCATCGTCGAAAATAACGCCTGCGGCGTTGACGCCGTCCAAGTCTTGACGGGCTGCACTTTCGGAAAAGGGAATTTGATTCACAAAGACCACGGCAAACAGGTTTTCACATTTATCGGGAGGGATTCCGGCGCAGGCGTCCGCGTCGCCATGAAGCCGGGCGTCATCGAGTTGAGTGAACGGCATCGCGAACTCGTGAAAAAGATCAGGGAAGAGAGCGCCACGGAAGATGAGCGAAAAGAGTTCTGGGACATTCACCGCCAGAAGAGCCAAGAGATTTTGGGAAAGCCGGTTGAGGACCTTTTCGCGATTCGTTCCACGAACGCGACCCTCCCCGGGAAGGCCATGATAGAGCCTTCGATCGCCTGTGACCAATGCGGTGAGCCGACCATGGTCTCTAAATTAATAGACCTGGATGGCCGAAACGTGTGCAAGGAATGTCTGGATAAACCCTGATCGGGTATGAAATAAAAAGCGGAGCGCCCTGAACGGAGGAGAGCATGAATAGCATGTATCGAACACGACCCAAATGGCCATTCATATTGGCGTTTATAATAGCCGCCGGATTCATGGGATCGCCCGATGTTCCGGCCCAAAACCGCATAAAGGAAATTCGTATTGCGGACAGCAAGGGGGATTGGGGCTATCCCAACCCGTACAGGCATTATCCCCGGGGGCCGGGCTATCTTCGAATGAGCTGGGTGTTCGACACCCTGGTGTGGAAGGATGCCGAGGGATATATACCGGCGCTGGCGGCTTCCTGGCGGTACGATCCCGACACCTTGAGCTTTGTCTTTCAGCTCAGGGAAGGCGTCAAGTGGCACGATGGGAGGCCTTTTACCTCGGCGGATGTGGTATTTACGATAGACTATTTCAAAAAACACCCCTATGAGTGGGTCCCTCTGAAGGAGGTGGCAGGGGCTGAAGCACGAGGTCCATATGAGGTGACAATAAAACTGGTGAAGCCCTATGCTCCCTTTATCGCCTATGCGGGCGGCACCATGCCCATCATTCCCAGGCACATCTGGGAACACGTGGACGACCCCAAGAAATATAACAAGCCCGAGGCATACATCGGTTGCGGGCCCTTCAGGTTCGTGGACTTTGACAAGGCCAAGGGGACATATCTGTACGAAGCCAATCGAAATTACTATCTCGGCATCCCCAGGGTGGATCGTCTGATCTATATCAAGGCGGGACACCCCATGATGACCCTTCTGAGCGGCAAGGCCGATCTGACCAATATCAAACCGGATATGGCAAAACTCTTGAGGGACAAGGGCATGGTCATTGTGGAAAACGCGCGGGGGTGGAACAAGAAGCTCATGATCAACCACAGAAAGCCGCCCTTGGATGATGTCCGGTTTCGCAGAGTCCTTGCCCATGCCATCGATCAACAGGAAATCATTGACAAGGCACACAGGGGCTTTGGGTCGCCGGCGTCCTTTGGCCTGCTGTCACCCGACCATGAATTCTATAATCCCGATACACCCTCGTATCCGCACGATCCGGCTAAGGCCCGACGGATTTTGGAGTCCATGGGGTACCGAAAAGACAAGGAAGGATTTTATGAAAAAAACGGACATCGCCTGATGTTGGAACTCTTGTCCTCAAACATCACGGTTGCGGGCGAGTCCGTTTCGGACAGGGACGGTGAAGTGATTAAGAGACAGCTCGAAAACGTGGGCATCCGGGTAGACTTGCTCAATCTCGAGCAGGCCACAACCGACGCAAGGGTCAGGAAGTGGGGATTTGACCTTGCCGTCTCGGGACACGGCGGCCTTCTGGGCGACGCGAGAATTTTGGACAGCATGATCAACCCGGAAGTCACGGGTTCGGTAAATTCCGCGCGCTACGGCGCCAATCAGGAACTTCTTCGGTTGCTCAAAGCACAGGCGACCGAAATGGATGTGGAAAAGCGCAAGATGCTGGTCTATAAAATCCAGGAAATCTATGCCGACGAACTTCCGGCCATCTCGCTCTATTACCCTGCGTCCATGGCGGCATACAACCCCAAAAAGGGTATCCAATGGTACTATACCAAGGGAGGAATCGCCCTGGGCATCCCCATCGCGCAGAACAAGATGTCACTTCTTAACCAATGATGACAGGAACACCCAAAAAAATCCTCACAAGACGGCTGGGCATCTGCGCGACTTTCTGCCTGGCCGCCTTATTTATGGTCTATCTCAGTTATGCGCTGCCCCGACTGCTGCCGGGCGATTTTATAACCGCCATGTATGCCAGTTCCCATGTGACATTGACCGCTGAGCAGGAAGTCGAGCTGAGGGCCTATTATACCCGGGATGCCGGATTCGGGGACTATCTGCTCAGGCTGATCACGTTGGATTGGGGGTATTCATATGCCTTTTTGACGCCTGTTTCGGAGCTTTTTTTCGGTGCGCTGCCCTGGACGCTCCTTTTGGTGGGGTCAGCCCATGTAATCTCCATGCTTATCGGGTTTGTAACCGGCGTGGAGGCCGCCTGGCGGCATCACAGCCGTTTCGAAAAGGGGATGGTCGGCGGCATGACCGTGCTGGAAGGTATACCGGAAATAAGCACCGGGGTCATCCTTCTGGTCGTCTTTGCGCTTCACCTGCAGTGGTTTCCCGCGGCAGGCGCGGAGACCGCGTATGCCGACGCGGGTTTCATGGGCCGGTTTGTCGATGTGGGCCATCACCTGGCACTCCCTCTGGCCACCCTGGTCCTGGCTTACTTCCCGGGCAACTTTCTCTTGACCCGCAACAGCATGATCATGGTTATCGGCGCCCATTACATAACAACCGCCAGGGCCAAGGGACTCCCCCCTTTCCGCATTCGATACGCCCATGCCGCCCGGAACGCCCTGCTGCCCATCGTAA
The DNA here is from genome assembly GCA_019307165.1 of Deltaproteobacteria bacterium. Classification (GTDB taxonomy): domain Bacteria; phylum Desulfobacterota; class DSM-4660; order Desulfatiglandales; family Desulfatiglandaceae; genus JAFDKD01. The sequence continues at coordinate 5,266 of JAFDKD010000149.1, forward strand.
CACGCTTTGGACTGCGACTGGCTTTCATGATCACCGGCGCGCTGGTGGTGGAGAGAATTAGCGCCTACCCCGGACTGGGAACGCTCTTGTTCAACGCCATTCAGGCCCGCGACCTCCCCGTTATTCAGGCCGTGGTTCTGGTCTCTTCCCTGATCGTTCTCGCTGTTATACTGGGCATGGATTTCACCTATAGAATGATTGATCCCAGGATTGACGATGCACGCTAGGATTCACCAACAGGTCTTTCGCGATCCATGGTTCCTGTCCGGTATCACCCTGGCGGTGTTCTTCGCCGCCATCACCGTAATGGGGCCGTCTATGGCCCCTTTCGATCCATGGGACATGGCCTTTGCGCCCATAACGCCCCCGTCCGGAGAGCACCTCCTGGGCATCAACGACGGAGGTCAGGACATCTTTTCGGAACTGCTGTTTGCCATCCGCAATACCGCGGCGTTCGGGTTTGAGAGCGGATTGGTCGCCCTTGCGCTCGGAATTTTCATCGGTGTGGCGGCCGGCTGGTTCGGCGGTTTCGTGGACATGGTTTTGATGCGGCTGGCCGACGTGTTGCTGGCCGTTCCCGCCATTATGATTCTCATTCTTACGGCGGCCCTCTTCAGACCCTCGCCGGCCCTCCTGGCGCTCATCCTGGCCGGCCTCCTCTGGCCGACCATCAGCAAGGCCATCCGGGCCCAGACACTCTCGCTGAAAGAAAGCCTCCATGTCAAAGCGGCCAGGCAAATGGGAGGCGGCAACGGCTACATCATTCGACGCCACCTCATTCCCGAGATGTTTCCGCTGTACCTGATCGGATTCTCCGCAAAGGCGAGGATGGCCATGTTCATGGAGGCCTCTCTCGCCTTTCTCGGGCTTTTCGATCCCGGCCGCAAGTCACTGGGCATGATGATCAGCTATGCCCTTAAATACTACTATCTGGACATCTGGTGGAATTGGCTTTTTCCGCCGGTTCTTTGCTTGTCCCTGATCATCATGGCCGTCACGTTTCTGGCCATCAGCATGGAAAAGGCCCTTGATCCCCGCCTCCGGGAAACCCTAACGTTGCGAAACGTTCCGGGTCCATAGAACCCGCCTTTCAGGTCACCCCCATAGGGGGCCGTTCAGATAGGCTGAGGTCAAGGCCAAGGTTAAGAAGATAAAAACAGGTTAAGGCTGAGGCCAAGGTTGAGCATCAGATTGACGCTTGTGTTTTCTTTTTCTCGACCTCAACCTGAACCTCGACCTGGCGAAGCCACGGCACGCATTTCCGGTACGGCATAGCCAAAAAACTCCGACCGGACTCAGAGGACCCGGCTTCGCTAAAAGGCAGCTTCGCCGCGGCAAGCCAGGTTTTGCAGATGGAATAAAATCTTTTTCCTCTTTCTCTCAACCTGAACCTGGACCTCAACCTGGCGAAGCCATGGTTCGCTTTTCCGCAATGGCATAGCCAGAAAACAATGACCTGGCCCAAAGAACCTGGTCCTGCAGATGGAATAATATATGAGCCTTCAAGTCAGAAACTTCAGCGTTGTCTTCAGGGATCATGCCCACAGCATCCAGGCCCTGGAGGACGTGAACCTGGACATCCAGGGCGGGCAATGCCTTGCCCTGGTGGGAGAATCGGGTTCCGGCAAGACAACGCTGGGCAAAGCATGCCTGGGACTGCTCCCCGGAAATGCCCGCAACAAAGGGCATATCCTGCTTGACGGGCAGGATATCGATTTTTCCGATGAAGCCGCCCTGAACCGGGTTCGGTGGAAACGGCTCTCCATGGTCTTTCAGGATGGTGCGGAAAGCATGAACCCGCTGCATCGAATTATCGATCAGGTGGCTGAACCGCTCATTCAACATGACGGATGGGACACCGCTAAAGCCAGGCGCCTGGCGGCCGACCGCCTGGTGAATGTCGGACTTCCGACGCCCTGCCACGGCAGATTTCCCCACCAGCTCAGCGGCGGACAGATCCAGCGGTGCCTCCTGGCCATGGCCCTGATCCTGGACCCGGATGTGGTTATCCTGGACGAACCCACCTCCGCCCTGGACGCCCTGTCCAAGGGTTTCGTGGCCGAGGCCATCCGGGACGCCAAGGGCCGGGGAAAGGCGCTCCTGCTGATTACCCACGATCTGGAATTTGCCGTCCGGAACGCCGACAGGGTGGCGGTGCTGTATCTCGGTCAGATCATGGAAACGCTGCCTGCGGGCGAAATGATCTCAAACCCGCTTCACCCCTACACCATGGCCCTGTGCAGGTCCTACCCAGCCATGGATACCGCGCGGGATCTGGGCGGCATCCGGGGCGACGCCTTTTACAGGCTTGTCCATCAGCACGGACACGGGGATGAAACGGAGTACCATCATACCCATATCCAGGTCCCCGAGTCGTCTCACCCGGACGGCCACGCGCCGCCCACCGGATGCCTGTTTCAGCAAAGATGCACCCAGGCCCTTGACAGGTGCCGGGGAGGGGTGGTCG
>JAFDKD010000829.1 GCA_019307165.1 Deltaproteobacteria bacterium
TGGATGCCATCAAGCTTGATGGCGATTTCTCCGAGATCATTGACGGCAGATGCATCGGTTGCGGCGTCTGTATTCCCACCTGTCCGGAGGAAGCCATCTCCTTGGTGGTCAAACCGGGTATGGAAGCGCCGCCCGTCGATTTTGACGATACGTTCCGAAGGATGAAAGCGGAGCGGGGGCTGATGGAGGCGAAATGCTGAAACGCTGGAAGTCATACGCGCGGCAAATGGGGCCCGCGTGGATCATCAGCGCCGTGGCATGCGGACCGGCCACCCTGGCCAGCGTCAGCATCGCAGGGGCAACGTACGGGTATACCCTTCTCTGGGTGGTTGTTTTAAGCGCCGTCTTCGGCGCCACGGCCCAGTATCTGGGGGCCAGGATCGGGATTCTGGAAGAGCGTGGCATCATTGCGACCACGGGAAAACGGCTGGGTCCCGTATGGGCCTGGGTGCTGGCCGTGGATGCGGTACTGGCCACGTACCTTGCCGCACTGGTTCTGATGAACGCCCTGGTTGGCATTACGGGGCTCGTGCCCTGGTTCGGGGCGGGTACAAGTGGTTTGAAAATATCTGCAAGGTCCTTGTGGCATTCGTTGTGTGCTGCTTCATTGTGACGGCCTTTCAGGCGGACATCGACCTGACGGACGTTTTGGCCGGGATTGTCCCCAGCGTACCGGGCGGTGTGGATTCGGCCCTGATGATCGCGGCCATCCTGGGCGGCGCGGTCCATATCACCATCATCGGCATGCATACCTACAACACCAATGTGAGAAAATGGACCCGTTCCGACCTGGGCCTGGCCCGGTTCGACAACACCCTGTCCATGGGGTTCGCTTTCGGCATATACAGCCTTGCCGTCTATCTGGTTGCCGCCGCAGTCCTTCATCCCAACGGCATAGAGATCAAATTGGCCACGGACGCGGCCCTGAGCCTCGGCCCGCTGCTGGGAAAAGGCGCCATGGCCATTTTCCTGGCCGGACTGTGGGCGGCTACGCTTTCCACCATATCGCCCACATTTCTTGCCGGGGCCTACTTCATATCGGACAAAATGGGATGGCCCGGAGACCCGTCCGATCGGCGGTTTCGATATGTGATTTTCGCCGGTGCGCTCATCAGCATCGCGGGCCCGTTTATTAAGGGCAGCTTTTTCCTGCTCCTTCCCATTATGTTGGCTTTCGGGCTCTGCGGAACGCCTTTGATCATCGGCATTATCCTTTATCTGCTCAACAAGCGGGAGGTAGCGGGCGAGTTCAGAAATTCAGCGACCTTGAACGTGCTCGGGTTTCTGACCCTGGCGGTGACAACAATTGTCGCGGTTCGGTTCATCTTGGTAAAGCTGGGCATTATTTTCTGATGGGCTGGGGATATGGTCCCATTACATGAATTCATAGGGAAATCGACGATTATGGTCGGTGAAGTGAACACCGGAAAGACCGCGTATGCGAAAGAGATCCTCCGGGCTTTTGTGGAGCAGGGCGACGCGGACCTCGCTGTCATCGATATGGCGCCGGAAAGGGTAAAAGGGGTGGGCGGCAAGCTGGATCGCGTCGGCATTGAAGCAGTGCGATATATGACCGGGGACATGATTCCTCCCCGGTTGACCGGAAAGACCAAGGAGGAAATCCTTGAACTCGCGCAAAGGAACGCCCGTTTGATCGAGACGATCTTCGAGCAGTATGAAGCGCGTCCTGCCGATGTGTTGGGCGTCAACGACGTTTCCATGTATCTTCAGGCCGGCCGTTTTGAACGATTCGCCGCGCTGATCGATACGACGCCCACCGTGGTCATGAACGGGTATTTCGGTTCCAGCCTGGGGGGAGGGAAACTGGGCGAGCGGGAAAGAGGAAATATGACTCGACTTATGAAGAGGTGTGACAGGGTAATCCGGTTCTAAGTAAAGATCCGAGCCCATAAGACCCGGCTTCGCTAAAGGGCAGCTTCGCCTTATTTCCGCAATGGCATAGCCGGGTAACTTTGACCCCCGCTGCACGGGGCTTTTATAAATTGAAAAAAATGGAGGGGAGTTGATGGAAAAAAAAGAACTTAGAAATATTCTCATGCTGCTTTCGAGTCCGCGAAAAAAGAGCAACAGTACGTCTTTGGCAAAAAAGATCGCCGAAGGCGCAGCATCGCAAGGCGCGGCAATCGAAAGCGTTTATCTGCATCAGATGAGCATCGGGCCCTGTCAGGCCTGCTACGCCTGTCAGAAGCCGGACAGCAAAGGGTGTGCCATAGACGACGATATGCAATCGCTATATCCCAAGCTGCTGAAGGCGGATTCATGGGTGATAGCGACACCGGTGTACTGGTTCAACATGTCCGCCCAGACCAAGCTGTTCATGGATCGCTGCTTCGCGTTTCCCGCCTACGGGAAGAACCCCTTTTACCGCAAGCGAATTGCCGTTGCCATGAGCTATGGCGACGCCGATCCCTTTGTCTCGGGGTGCATAAACGCCCTTCGGTGCTTTCAGGATTCCTTTCGATATGTGGGGGCGAAGATCGTCGGCATGGTATACGGGAGCGCCAACGAGGCCGGCGAGATTGCGTCGAATGAAGAAGTCATGAAAGCCGCCGAAGAATTGGGCCGAAAGCTGGGGAAACTCTGAGCATCAATTATCGATTCGGTGTTTGAAATAACCGGTATGTTCGTCAAGGGGGTCGTTGTTGATGAAGGTCGAACCCACAAAGGGGCCGTTGGCGTATTTGATGAC
>JAFDKD010000150.1 GCA_019307165.1 Deltaproteobacteria bacterium
GGCGGGATCTTCGACAGGTGTCCCGTCTTCGCTGCTTCGCAGCTACGCCGTGGCAAGCAGTGTTCAGGTGTCAGTAGGAATAATAGACTTCGACGCCGCTGTGTGTTGCTGAAACTGCCCCCACTTAATTTTCCAGCGTTTGCTTAAAACAAATCCTTTCCTGACACCTGACACCTAATGGGTGCATCACTTACAGGACTTGGTAAATGCATGGCCCCCTATGGGCGACCTAAAAGCCGGGCCCTATATCCCCGTAGTTTTATCTGACTCTCCATAGGCCGCCCTGAAGTGGAACATACTTTACCAGCTCAAAGCCTTTGGGCGGCGAATACGGGTCAAATAAAAGGAGTTTCATGAACAGGGAGTCCTCCATGGCATTATCGAACAGGTATGACATATCGAGGTCTCTTACCCACAGTGCGGCGGGTCCTTTTTGTCCCTCAAATGTCCGGTGCGCAACCACCCGGGGGATCGGTTGGAGTTTTGAGAGGTACAGGGCCGACAGGCTCATCAATCGGTCCTCGAAGGCGATGTCTCCCGTCCGGGCGTCTATGGCGAACTGTCCCGGTCCAAAAAATGAGGCTTTGGGACGGGTGCCGGGTCTGGAAGGGCCTTCCCCGCTTCCGAAGTAAAACCACCAGGGGGCCTTTTCAAAGAGTTCATGGTTGAGATAGAGATACACCTCAGCCTTGGGGAACAGGTAATTCCGCCAATATCGTTCATCTTGTCCGAGTTTGCACCTCTCGAGCAACGAATCGAGAGGCTCTTTTTCGGAAAGGGCTTTTTTCAGAAATTCGATTGTTTTCGGCAGGTTGTGGAAGTGACGATTGATCGAGCGGTACGCATTGGTTCCCCTGGCCGCGAAGAATTTGATCCAGTTGGCCGCCAGGACCGGGTCATTCACGGTCAGAGGCAATGCGGCGATGAACATGAGATCCGGCCTTTGGTTTCCCCCGTCCATGATGGTGCGCCTTTCCGCATAAAAGGCCAGAAAATAACCCTGGTCCCACCAGTTCCACAGCATGGCGTTGGGTTTGGCGTTATCCCCGGCGGATTTGGCAAGGGAGACCTGGTAGGAGGTCGCCTTGGGCGTAATCGCAACCGTGGCCGCTTTTGCCGAGTTCACGGCGATGATGAAAACGGCCAAGCCGATTATGCCCCATTGCCTGATCGTGGGCGGGAGATTGTCAAGAAATTTACGCTCGGAAAACCAGACCAAAAAGTAAGCCAGGCCAAACGCGTAAAAGGGGACAAGAAAAATGAGCAGGCGCCGGGCGAAAATGCTGCCCAGTGCAAAACCCAGCGGGAAGATCATTACGGCGAGGAACCGGTAGTGACGCTTCGCCAGTACGAAAAACCCAAAGGCGGAGAGGCACAGCAGAACAAAGTGCCCCGCTACCCCTCCCGCCACAAGTTCCAGCGTGGGCGGAGCCAACTCGCTGATGGACGAACCCGCCTCGATAAGATCGTTTTGCGAAGTTTCGGTGAGCAATTTCCACAGCGGCATAAGCGGTTTATAGAGGGCGGCGATGCGGGGGGGGAAGTACCGGTGGAATTCAAAAAGAAAGGAAACGGCGACAAAAAGACCTCCCACCAGCATAGTCGTTTTGAGATATTTTTCCACTTTGCCGCACGGCCAGAAAAAGATACTGACGGCGTAAGGCGTTAAAAGAAGCGGCAGGGCCAGGCTTCGGCCCGGGTGCCACCACCATTGGAATGCATAGCAGAGGGCCAACCCGGCCGCCAGATAAAGCAACCGCCGTATCCAGGCTTGAATCACGGCAAACTTGTAGGACAAAAAAGATATGCCATAGACAAAAAACGGAAGGAGGCTGTCGGTGTCAAAACGGCCCAGACACGTTCGGGTATACCAGTAATAGCTGGTCATTCCGATGAGCGCGGCAAGCGCGAAAAGCGTGGTGCCGCCCAGCTCCCTCCCCCACCAGAAATAAACGAGGATCATAAAGCAGGCCAGCAGCGGCGGTATATAAAACGCAATTTTTTCCAATCGCATCCCGGTCGCATTCTGGATGGAAGCGGTCATCACCGACAAAAGCGGGAGCAACGTTGGCCTGAAACGGCTGTAATTTCCCCCTGGGGAAAAGTTTTTTGCGATTTTCAGATAGAAATAGGCGTCCAGCGTTGTCATCAACGGGACGTCATTTTCAAAAAAATAGAGCTGGCGGTTTTCCTTGAAATCCCTCTCAAGATGGACAAACCGTATTCCCAGCGAAAAAAGGACCGCCACGGCGATGCAGGCTGCAAGAAACACCTTGGGCATTTTTTGGTGAAAATTCAGAGTCATGACGGCATGAATTCTGTCACGGCGCACATACGCGTGTCAATGGAAACAAGCGGGATCTTGTCCGCAGCCAAGTCGCCCAGCGGCTGTCCCGAACAGAGCCGAAGGACCCATTTTCCCCTTGACACGTAGTTACGATGTAGCTAAATTGTAGTTAAATTTTTGGCCCGCCGGTAGCGCTCTTTTTTGGAAAATAATTAATAGAATCAATTTATTATCCCAAAAAACCCGGAAAGACCTCATACACGCTTTGCACATGGAAAATAAAAAAATGAACAAGCCCCCGGAGCGCTTAATCGAATCAAAAAATCGCGACAGGGTGAAATTTGAAGTCTATGGCGAGGAGATGGTGGAGAAGACCGTCAAGCTGAGCGGCAACAGCGGTCGGGTTTACCTGCCTCCCGATTGGGTCGGGTCTCGTGTGAAAATTATCAGGGTCGATTGATTCCATCTGCAAAACCGGGTCCTCTGGGCCAGTCGAAGATCCCGTGCAGCGGGGGTCAGAGTTGTTTGGCTATGCCAATGCGGAAATGCGGACCGAGGCTTTGCCAGGTTGAGGTTTAGGTCGAGGTTGAGAGACGGCTTCGCCAGGTTGAGGTTAAGGTAAAGGTTTAGATAACCAAAAAAAATGGATTCAGGCTTGATTGAGTGATGAAATGATTCGATTTTCAAATGAGTTATACATTCTGCGAACCCTTCCTCAACCTTAGCCTTGACCTTAACCCATCATTTTTATCAACCTTAGCCTTAACCTCAGCCTATCTTTCCGGCCCCCTATGGGGGCGGCCTCAAAGCCGGGCCCTATGGACCTGGATCTTTCACCATACTTAGGCGGTCTCCTGATTTCCACGACATGGGGATGGCCGACCGATACGGAAGCAGCGGGCACGATGGAAAACGAATTGCTGATCAGAGAGATTCGAATCGAAGATGCAGACGTCATTGACGGCATACAGTCCGCCATAACCCAGGAGCCTTCTCGAATCGATTTCAAGCATATTATCGAGGAGCAACTGCCCAAAAAAGAGGCGATCAGTTTTGTCGCCGAATTGGGCGGCCGAGTGGTTGGATACATGATCAGTTACGTCATTTATGGGGGTTACGGACTTGAAAACAGCGCGTGGATCGCAACGCTGGGGGTAGACCCCAAATTTATGGGACGGGGTATCGGCAAGCGATTGGCCGAAGAAATATTTCAGGTTTACCGGAACCGGCGGATCAAGCATATTTTCACCTCCGTACGCTGGGATTCGGTGGATCTTTTGTCTTTCTTTAAAACATTAGGTTTTGATAGGAGCAATTTTATTAACCTTAAAAAAGATTTAGATATTTAACCGGTCCTTCCCCCTCTTTTTTCTTGACGCGTAGTTACGATGTAGCTATGATGTAGCCATGCCATCCCGGACAATCGATATTTTTCTTGCCACTCTAAGCAACTTCAATGTGCGTGCGAAGGGCGAAGGCCGTTCAGTTCCATGTAGAAACCCAATATTCCGATATTCCATAATTCCATCATTCCAATTGTGAGCGAAGCGAACTAAGTTCGAAGGGGTTGTAAAATGAGGTACGCAGAGACAGGGTTTAATTTGGAAATCGATCTTTCTCGGGGAAATATCGAGAGAGTGGAAACCGACCCGATAGACACCGAGCGCTATCTTGGGGGCCTGGGTACGAATGCCAAGATGTTGTGGGATAGGGTCCCCCCTGAAGTCGAACCCTTTTCTCCCGACAATCTTTTAATATTCAGCGCCGGTCTTTTGTGCGGCACGCCCGCTATAGCCTGTAACCGCACCATTGTTACCACCATTTCCCCCCAGACCGAGTTAATGGCATTTTCTATGATGGGGGGCTTTTGGGCCCCGGAATTGAAATATGCCGGTTATGACAAGGTGGTCCTTCGCGGCAAGTCCCCCGATCTGGTTTACTTGTGGATAAACAATGACAAGGTTGAAATACGCGATGCCTCTCATTTGCAGGGCAAGGGCGCCATCGAAACCGCGGAACTCATTCAACAGGAGTTGAAGGAGCCGAAAGCCCAGGTGGCGGCGATTGGCCTGGCCGGTGAAAACAGGGTCTATTTTGCCTCCGTCGAGCAGGGCAGGTCCAGCGCCAGCAGAGGCGGAATAGGCGCGATCATGGGAGATAAAGGGGTCAAGGCGATCGTCGTTCGTGGGACAAAGGACATCAATGTGGCCCAACCGGATGAATACATGGCGCTTTGCAACGAGGTGCTGGAATACATAAAATTCCGCGAAGATAACCCCATCCCGGGCGTGATACCCATTTTGGCCGTGCTCGGGTCGCCTCAAGAGATGGCCATTCATGACGAGAAGTGGCACACCGAGAATTTCATGTGGGGAAATGCCCGCCACCGCAGAAAAGGTTTCTGGACGGAAGAAGTTGCAGCGGAATGGAAAGAGACCATGGACAATATGCGGACGCGGTTGATCAGTTGCTATAATTGTCCCATGAAATGCGGGGCGACCCTTAACGTCCCGGGACAAAAAACATACATGATGAAATGCTTCTCGAAACTTACGTATCCCATGGCAGCCATGTCGAACCTGGAATTTGGTTTTACAATCGCCCAGCGTGCCACGGAATACGGTTTGGACGGGTATTCCACCCCCCAGGTTATGGCCTTTGCCCTTGAACTTTACGAAGACGGCATCTTAACCGACGATGATTTCCCCGGCATGCCGTCCGACAACGAGGGGCGGTTTTTCTGGCTGCTTGAAAGGATTGTCCGGCGGGAGGGGATCGGAGATGTCCTGGCCAACGGCACCTATTGGGCGGCCAAACAAATCGGTAACGGCGCGGAAGCATATGCGCATAATACCATCAAAAAACATGAGCAACTGCCTCTGAAACTGTCCATGTTGAACCCTATTTATTTTCTGATGTATTCCACCGGCGAGAAGATAAACATTACCCAGATCGAAGGGCAGTTCCCCCAGGGGCCTTTTCCCAAGAGAGAGCACAGGGAAAAGTTTGTAAAGGATTGGTTCCAGGTCCCTGACGATAAGTTCAAGCAAATTTTTTTGGACTGGGAACCACGCGGAGAGAACTCAATGCCCTATTACCCGACGGTTGACATGTGTTGCGATATCGTCGACTGGCAAGAGAAAATGCACTATATCGATGACGCCCTCGGCATGTGCGCCGGTGTGTCGTCATTTCACATCAAACCGCCATATCATATCCATAATTTCCCGAAGTTCATTTCAGCGGGGGCGGGGATCGACATGGATGAGGCCAAGCTCACGCAGGCGGTCAAAAGATACCGAACGCTTGTTAGAGCCAATAATATCAGAAGGGGCATGCGGAGAAAAGACGATAAGCCGCCTGATGACCACTGGAAGAAACGATTTCCCGAACTCGAAAAAGAACTTCTGGATGCGTATTACAAACTCAAGGGCTGGAATCAGGATGGTATCCCCACCAAGGCGTCTTTACACGAATTGGGTTTGGATTACGTGGCCGAAGATTTTATTGCAAGGGGGATCTTGACGGATGATGAAGGAACGCCTCCTGAAGAGTCCCTTTAGTTGCATAAATAAAATGGCAAAATGGGTTTAAAACCAATAATTATAGAATTTTTCCACCTTTTCAACTTGTATTTTGGAATTCACTGCAGGTGGTATCATGAAACCGGTGAAAAGCTGCCATTTTATTTACCCTTCGGGAAAGCCGAGGATACCCCATCTCCTTCGTTGCCAAGGGTTCGCGGTAAAGTACTACAGCTTCATCCTTGGCGCCTCAGATATGGCGCATCCTCGTCTTTTGCAACGTTAGGGGAGTCTTCGGCGGAATAGAAAAAAATTGGGCGTGTCCACCCACATATGACGGAGAGGGCACTAAGTTGGAGGGCGTAAGCCGTGACGGGTGAAAATGAAAAGAAAATCGTTAAAACAATAAAGGTCGATGTCGATAAATGCAATGGTTGCCGGGCCTGCGAAGTGATCTGCTCCGCTTTTCACTCGGAGCCGAAATACAGCGGCAATAATCCGGCAAGATCTCGTATTCGCGTGATTCGCGACCCCCTGAAAGACGTGTATGTTCCCGTATACGCGGGCGAGTACGCCTCGGCCGAATGCATGGGCAGGGACAGATATGTGATTGACGGAAAGGAATATGACGAGTGCGCCTTCTGCAGGGCTTCCTGCCCGTCCCGGGACATTTTCAAAGAACCCGATTCCGGCCTTCCTCTGAAATGCGATATGTGCGAAGGCGAAGACGAGCCCCTTTGCGTCAAATGGTGCCTGTCCGAAGCCCTGACGTACGAAGAAAGGGAAGAGGAAGTCGAAGAGGCGGAGGAGCAGGAGGAGTTGGAGATCGGCTTGGAGTCTTTGGTGGACAAATATGGGCTGGACAAGATAATGGATACCGTGGCCAGGATGTCGGTGAAAGAATGAGAGATAAGCGTTGTCTTCGAGAGAACTTATTGGCCGCATTGAGACGCCTCGGGATGGAATTAGGTTAAGGGGTCAAGGGGTCAAGGGGTCGAGTGAAAAAGATAACGAGGCGAGATACCCGTGGGAATTAATAGCACATGCAGTCTTACGGGAAGCCGAAGCTTGAGTTAGCGTACCGGCACTGACAGGATAATG
>JAFDKD010000830.1 GCA_019307165.1 Deltaproteobacteria bacterium
GGGTGTTTCATGGGAAGAGGCATTTTCAGGAAGAACCCCCGGGACTTATGGCGATTTGTCCGTATACTACATCGGTCGAGAGCAGTTTCTTGCCAATAAACGTGCCACAGGAAGAAGGCAGGACCTGGCTGATCTCGAAGCCCTTGGGGAAGAGTGACACCGCGTATCCCTGCCTCGCCGAACAATGACGTTCTGTCGGAGTGAAGATGAACCGGATGCCGGAAAAATTAACACCGAAGCAAGGCCAGTACCTGGCCTTCATTTACAACTACACAGTAATGTTCGGAAGGACACCGGCGGAGAGGGATCTGGAGAGGTTCTTTCGGACCACCCCACCGACGATACATCAGATGATCCTGAAGCTGGAGGAGATCCTCAACATATTTATGAATATGCCTGCGGCTCAAAATCGCTCCAACTTCGCGTTTCGCTAAGGTTCTATACGCCTCGCTACGGCGCCTCATACAAAATCTGGGTTAAATTCTGAAATCAATAACTTAATGTTTTGGAGGCGACTCCCTTCTTCTTCCTCCATAAGCCCTTCGCCTTTAAGCTCAGGTCCGAAAGGTTCATGCCCATGCCGGGCGTACTCGTTGCTATTTCAGCCGAAGCGAAAAGCCGCGCGGCTGATTAGCAACATTCGCTTCAGAAAACATCTTGACGTTGTACCGTTAAAACGTTATAATGCCTCAAAATATACAGGAGGTGACATTATGGCGACAACCGCAAAACGTGCTACGATCTATTTTGATCCTGTCATGCATAAGGCCCTAAAACTTAAAGCGATAGAAACCTCCCGGTCTGTTTCTGATCTTGTGAATGCAGCCGTGAAAGAAGCCCTTGCCGAGGATGCTGAGGATCTCGCAGCGTTTGATGAAAGGAATGATGAACCACTGATACGCTACGATGAGATGGTGAGAAGGCTTAAAGAAGATGGCCGGATATAAGGTCTTTTTCAAAGAATCAGTGTGGAAGGATTTTAGTTCGATTCCCAAAAAAGATTTAAAAAAGGTACTAAGACGCATCGAACTGTTATCTGAAGATCCGCGGCCTCCAGGATGTGAGAAACTGACCGGAAAAGATCGGTATCGTTTGAGGCAGGGGCGTTATCGCATTGTTTATGCGATTCGGGACGATGAGCTTTCGATTTGGGTGGTCAAAGTGGGGCACCGTAAGAATATTTATCGCTGAAACGAACCGGTGGCTGCACAGGCACCACTCGAGGGAAAAAGTACGAAAGGGAGAAAGAGGGGACATAGACGGATCTTAAAAAATAGATCTTAAAAATAAAATATTGAAATCAGAAGCTTAATATTTAACATGCACCCATAGGTCCTTTCATTGTCTCTTCTTTTCTCTAAGTTTTTCGGATTCTATTTGATTAACCTCAAATGTCTTGGGATCTATTATCACGCCGTAGTCCTTGCGGGCACTTTCGACTGAAACCAAGCCGTCTCTCACATCTTCTCTGACTGCTTGAATATCTCGCTCCAGGGGATCACCCACGCCACAGCCACCCTGGGTGAAATCAATTATTTTATCGCCCTTATAGAGAGCGTAGAATTTCTTTTCCCGGGTGTCCTCGGTCGTTTCCTCATTGCCATTTGTCAGTATAAGTTGTTTCCGGTTCGGAGGCGGCGCCTTGCCTCCTCGTATCGCCGGCACCACGTCATAGTCACAAGGATCTGATGAATAGGCGACATAGACCGGCTCTGAATCGGCATCAACCGTCCAGACATTGTCCACGCCGCAGCCTCCACGCCATTTCCCGGGACCACCCGAATCCGTCGCCCATTGCCATTTTTCCCATAACAACGGATAAATCCCTTCGGCTACCTCTATCTCCGGATACCACAAGGTGCCGCTGCAAATGGTAGGCCCGTTGGTAGGCCACCCGTCGGTCCCCCAGATGGCCCCTGCGCCACTAGCGGCGGATTGAAAATCAGGGGACCCGTACCCTTCCCCTCTCCGTGGGTCTACTCCGCTAAACACCCAGGGATTTATAGCACCCCATCCTCCCGAAACCTCCTCTGGTATTGCTTTCGCTAGGGCATCCCACACAGATTCCATGATCTGCTTGGCCACAAAATTCGTGCAGTTGCCATGCGTTGCCGGAAAGGTAGCATGGGTAATCGTGCCCGGCTTGGTTAAAATCTCTACCGGCCGATAGCAGCCCCCGCACCGATACCGAATCTTCTTGCCGATGGAGTTCATTAATGCCTGGAAAACACTGCTATGGGTATTCGCTACCGGACTATTGATGTATTCTTTGACCATGGGTCCTGATTTGGTTAAATCCACCACCATGTTACTTCCCTTTATGGTTATATCACAGAGGATCGGCGA
>JAFDKD010000831.1 GCA_019307165.1 Deltaproteobacteria bacterium
CCCGACGTTTGGGCCTGGTCGTAAAGGAAATTCTTCCTGAGGCGAGCCTCGTAAAACCGGGAGATATCATCGGACATTTTTATGGGCATAGCAAGGCAATCGTCATAGGGGAGGACTACCTTATCGGCTGTATCGGAAAGCCGTCGGGCATAGCCACCGCCGCATACCAATTTTCGCAGGCGGTCGGGAACAGGCCGAAGATCGTCAGCGGGGGCTGGAAAAAAATGCCTTTTGAGATAAAGGAGAGCATTCGAAATGCCGTGCTGACAGGCGGCGCCCATATCAGGATCACCAACGAACCTTTCCTCTACCTGGACAAGAATTACATAGAGGTGTTCGGCGGTATCCGGAAATGTCTGGAGGCTGCCTCTCACCTGAAAAACCATCTAAAGGCAGTTCAACTGAAAGGGAAATATGGCGATATCGACGATGAGGCAATCGAAGCGGTCACGCTCGGCGCCGACATTTTGTTTATCGATACCGGAAAGTTAGACGATATCAACAAAGTGGCCGCCCGTATCAAGGGGATTGGCAGGCGGGACAATGTCGAAATTGCCTTTGGCGGTGACATCAGGATCGAAGACATTGAAAAACTGAAATCCACCGATGTTGATATATTGGACATAGGGCGGGCGATTATCGACGCGCCCCTTTTGGATCTTAAATATGAAGTCAAGGGGATCTTTAATGACGGCTCGTAAGACCGGCAACCGTTCATCCGACGTTGAAAGGCTGGTGGCTGATTCGGATTCTTCGTCATTCGCAAAACTGCTGGGTCTGAAAACCATTGAAGCCCATCGAGGGTATGCCGTGTCTAGCCTGAAACTATCGAAAAAGAAGCATGTCAATTTTCAGGGGGGTACGCATGGCGCCGTTCTATTCGCCGTTGCTGATCACGCATGCGGCATATGCGGCAACTCCATGGAGCGAAAAGCGGTTTTGTTGAATCTAAGCATGAATTATGTCTCCAGTCCGGCCCTGGGATCCATTATCGAGGCGGAGGCCCGGATGGTACATGAAGGCAAGACAACCGGGACCATGGTCATTAGCGTTAAAGACAGGGATGGAAAGCTATTGGCTCACTGCCAGACCACGATATATTTTTTGTCGGCATGAGGCTTTTCATGAGTTTACAATGCCGTATAATATTGTGAAAAAAATCTAAATCGACAGGAGGGTAAAGGCCATGAAATGGAAGACCCAATTGACCGAACTGCTGAACTGCGATTACCCCATCCTCCAGGGGGCCTTGAGCCGCATAGGCAACTGGAAGTTTGCGGCGGCTGTCAGCGAAGCAGGCGCCCACGGTTGCCTCACCGCCGCTGTTTCCATGACCCCGGAGAAGCTGCGAGATGACATCCGAAGGTGTAAAGACGCAACGGACAAGGATTTCGGCGTGAATATCACTGTGGGGATGTGCCCCCATATCGATGAAATGCTCGAGGTGGTCCTTGATGAAGGGATCGAGGTGATCGAAACGGCCGTTTTCACGGCCGACGAGTACGGCAAGCGCATCAAGGATGCCGGGCGGAAATGGATTCACAAGACCGCCACGTTGAAACATGCCTTGCATGCCGAAAAACAGGGGGCTGACGCGGTGATGTTGGTGGGGCTGGAAGGCATCGGCTTCAAGAACGTCCTGCAACTTCCCACGATGACCACGATTGCCTGGGCGGCCAAGCATATCAAGGTCCCTATCATTGCCGCGGGGGGCATAGGCGATGCGCGCACGTTTCTGGGCGCCCTGGCGCTGGGTGCGGAGGGCGTGATGATGGGGACGGCGTTCATGGCGACCCGGGAGTGCCCCATCTCCGACCGCTTCAAGGAGAAAATGGTAAAGGCCTTTCCCGACAACCCCCATTTGCGTCACAGGGTGCTCGCCCCGCCGAACCCCGGTGATTATGAAGCGGTCATGAAGAAACGCGGAGAGATGCCTTTGCCCAATTGGCTGACCGCCCTCGAAAGGGTGATGCTCAAGCACGATGACTGGGAAATCGCCCCTGAAATGTGGAACGAAGATTATGATCGGCTCAGTAACATGATGTCTTTCGGAGTCACCTACGTAGACCATATACCCACGGTTAAGGAATTTGTGGATAACATTATCGAGGGCGCCGACAACATCATCAACGGTTGGGAATTTCTCAAGCGGCGACCATAAAGAATCCATGACCATAAGGACCGGCTTAGAGGTTGCCACCTTAGGGGGCCCGGACAAATAGGCTGAGGTTGAGGCTAAGGTTGAAAAGACAGGCCGAGGCTGAGGTTAAGGTTGAGCAACAGATTGACGCTTGTGTTTTCCTTTTCTCAACCTGGACCTTAACCTGAACCTGGCGAAGCCACGGT
>JAFDKD010000832.1 GCA_019307165.1 Deltaproteobacteria bacterium
TCTGCTCCGACTGGACGCCCACCGAGGAAGGGTATGATATCGAAGAGGTGGAAGCCCATCATAAGCACGCCTACCGCCTCATCTACAAGGTCCGGAACAACCGGGACATTTTCAGCCACCTGTATGACAAAAAGTACATGGACGATGATCCGGATCTGGTGGTGGTCTCTTACGGAAGCCCGTCCCGGGTGGTCAACACGGCCGTTGAAAAGGCCCGGGCCCAGGGACTCAAGGTGGGCGCGCTCCGCCTGATCAACATCTGGCCTTTTCCCGACGAGCACTTCACCCGAAAGGCCAAGTACCTGACGGTGGAACTGAACTGGGACGGGCAGCTGGTCAGAGAGGTGCAACGGGCGGTTCCCAAGGATTCCCAGGTCCACTTTTTGGGTACCTGCGGCGATCTCCCCACGACACCCGATTTGATCGAGACGTTCGAAAAACTCCTTAAAGATCAACCCATCAGCCGCCAGGGTTGGGTATTGGAGGAATGGTAATATGGAATATCGATCCAGCGACATGATTGACAAATATCTGCGTACCCGCAAGATCCCCAGCACGGCGTGCTCGGGATGCGGACTGGGGATGAACCACAAGATCGTGGTCCAGGCCATCAAGGAGTTGGGGCTCGAGGTGGCCGACGTGATCTGGGGCACATCCATCGGATGCGCCGGCCGCCAGACATTCGCCACCTGTAAGGGGGACGGATTCGCCGGGACCCACGGAAGGGTGTACGCCATTGCCAGGGGCCTGCGGATCGCGCTTCCGCCTGAAAAAAAGATCATTTTGACGGTCGGCGACGGCGATGCCTTCGGCATCGGGCTGATGCACTTGATTCACGCGGCCAGGTCCAATGCGGCCATGACGGTCATCGTCAACGACAACCTGGGCTACCAGTCCACCGGCGGGCAGTACGGATGGACCACGCCCCAGGGCAGCCACACGGACAGCAGTCCCTACGGCATGTTCGAGCACAATCTCATGAGCGACGGCATGGATGTGCTTCATATCCTCAAAGGCGCCGGCGCCACCTTTCTGGCCAGGCATGTGGCCATGGATGGGAAAAAGGCCGTTGAAACCGTCCGAAAGGCCATCCGGAATCCTGGGTTCTCGCTGGTGCACATGCCCTATCCCTGCCCGACCAACTTCGCCGCCCGGGAACTGGGGTCCCGGAACGCGGTCAACATCTACCGGTGGATTCAGGAACGGGCTGCGCCCATGGGCCAGGAAAAGGAAGGTACGGTGTGGTCCACCGGCATATGGCACGATGCCAGCGGATCAAGACCTGAATTCTCTCAGCACATCCATGAGACAGTAGACAAGATCAGGAGGACGGGAAGCTTATGAAAGATAGAATCGAATTCGTCGCCAGCGGCTTCGGCGGGCAGGGCGTTGTGAGGCTCGGCCAAATCGTCGGAGAGACGGGCGTAAAGCAGGGGCTGCACGTGGCCATGCTCAAGAGTCACGGCACGGAGATGCGCGGCGGTTATGTGCGCAGCCAGGTCGTCCTGTCGGAGAAGATCATCGACAGTCCCATGTGCGAGTCGCCGGACTATTTTATCGCCCTGTCCAGCGCGGCCTACGATCGGTTTAAGGACACGGTGCCGGAAGACGGCCTGATCATTTACGATCCCGCATTCGTGGAAGAGGTGGATGAGGCGCTGCCATGCACCCAGCGGGCGTTCCCGGCCAAGGCGCTTGCCATGGAGCATTTTGACAATGCCCTGTTTGCCAACTCGCTTGCCCTGGGGCATATCGCACGGGTCGTGGGTGCCTTGGAAAAGGATCTGGTCCTGGAGAGTCTCCTGCAGATAATTCCCAAGTTTCACGACAAAAATCGTGAAGCGTTCCAGATTGGTTTCGAATACGCCGATTAACCTTGATGCCCATGGGGAGTACCCCGTGGGCTTTTTTCATGAAAACCGAGTGCTTACTTTGTGACGTCTTGAATACGGGATCGAATTAGGAAGGAAATATTTATATTCACCGCGGAGCCGCAGAGTTCGCAGAGATTTTTTTGCTTTCCGTTGAGAGGCCGGAAAGCAAAAATAATCATGCTTACGGAAAAAAGAAATGACCGTTCCTATTTCTACTGTTTCAAATATTGCGCTATTTTCTTTTGCCGTCCTCTCAACGGCAAAAGAAAAATATAGTTCACTCTGCGCTCTTCGCGCCTCTAGCGAAGCGGGCGGTGAAAACAAACAAATGAATAAAGGGGTGCGATTGGCATGATAACCATCAGATATCATGTGGATCAACGGGCCGAGGAAACACCGGACAAGATTTATGTGAGCGCTCCCGAGCCGCGGCTGGACCTCACCTATGGGCAACTGCGGAGCGATTCCAT
>JAFDKD010000833.1 GCA_019307165.1 Deltaproteobacteria bacterium
AAATCCCCCTTCCTCCTCCGCAGTACCTGCTATGGAGGACGGGAAATCCCCCTTTGCAAAGGGGGACCTGTCCGCCGCTTTCCGGCGGGACTTAACCGAGTCTATGGCTATTGCCCTTTTCTTGAAGTTATCCTATCGATCAGCCTGGCGTTTTTTCAGCCACGAGGCGGTGCTCATATGTAACTTCGCAGGGTTCAGGGTTTCGTGTTGCGAGTTGCTTTGCATACTCCCCCTTTGAAAAGGGGCTTCCGGGTTTTCAGTGGGTGAATATTGCGTTGATAACTGCCTGTGCTCAACGAAGCGGTGTTCGTTGTCGTGTTCGTTGTCGTCGTCGTAATCGTGTTAGTCGTCGTTGTCCCGCCGTCCTTGGGCGGGGCCGCCCCCCAAGCCGGAGGCTGCGCTGATTCGAAAAATCCAGCTTGACCAGTTGAACCATTCTTTAAATTGAGGGCAATTGAAAGGGGCAATGACGGTGAAAAGGGTTTATCAAAACGGTTTCCCTGTCCGTGAGAAAGGCCTCACGTTGATCGAGTTGATGGTGGTCATAGGCATCCTGGCCATTTTGGCCACGCTGGCCATACCCGCCATTGCGTCGCGCATGCCCGATTACCGTCTGAGGCGGGCGGCGAGGGACCTGTATTCCAGCCTGCAATACACCAAGATGTCCGCTGTGAGGGACAACCGGTCCTGGGCGATCGTTTTCGATCCGGCATCGGACCGTTACACGGTCTGCTCGGACAGAGGGGAAGACAACGACTGGCGCACCGTCGGGGACAACGCCGTTGACCGGGTCATAGTGCTGCGCGGCTACGGGAGCGGCGTCCGCTTCGGCCACGGCATGGCGGCAAAAGCTATCGGCGGAAGCTTCGGCACGGACAACATCACCTACCGCGTGCCGCATAACAATGTGATGCAGTTCAATGCGAGAGGGACCTGCGGCTCGGGTTATGTGTATTTGCAGAACAGCGAGCAGTCCGCGTTCGGGATCGGCACCCGGTGGACCGGCGTGATCCGGATTCTCAGGTGGTTTCCGGCATCGGGCGGCTGGCGATAAGGGTCGTGCATGGGCACAGGACCGATCCTGCCAAAAAGCGCCTCTCGGGGTTCACCCTCCTGGAGCTTCTGGTCGCCATGGTGATCGGCGGATTTGTCGTGGGCGCCGTGTTCCTTACCCATCATACCCAACGAAAGACCTATGCGGCCCAGGAGCAGATTGCCGCCATGCAGCAGAACCTGCGGGTCGCACTTTTTCACCTGGAAAGGGACTTGCGCATGGCGGGATACAACCCTACGGGCCGGGCGATGGGCGCGGGTTTTCAATCGATTTCCAGCAATTCAATCTCCATTGCCATGGATATCGTCGGCAACAGCAGGCACAGCCGCCCGGACGGCCATACCGACGACCCCAACGAGCGGATTTGTTATGCCTTGGACGACAATGACAAAGACGGTGACCTGGACCTGGAGAAAAACGACTGGCTGGCGGTTGAAAACGTGGAGGCCCTGTCATTCGCCTATGCCTTCGATAATGACGGCGACGGCCGGCTGGACTGGCGCGACAAAGACGGCAACGGGCGTTTCGATCCCGGCGAGATCATGTGGGCCATCGATGCCGACGGGAACGATATGTTGGACAGGGACCTTGATACGAACGGCGACGGGACGATCGACGCGGAAGACGATGCCGCGGACGGGCGGGAGGACGGCCTGATCCAAGGCTCGCAGTTGCCCGGGGGTGTCGAGGTGGGTCTGGATCGTATTCGGGCGGTTCGAATCTGGCTATTGGTGCGGACCGGCCGACCCGTTGAAGGGTATACGGATACTTCCGCCTTGTCCGGAAGCGGGGCCGGCTATGTAGTGGGCAACCGTGTGATTCGACCTTCGACCGAACCCGGCGCCCGCTTCAATGCGCATCACATGCGACGCCTGGCAACCAGCATGGTCATTTGCAGGAACCTGGGTAAGTGAGAAGGAATTCACCATAGAGTACACAAAGGAAAAAAGGGTTTCCAAGCCTAAAAAAACAAAAAAAGCATTCACCACAGAGTACACCAGCCTTCGCCAAGGCTACGGCGCGGCAGGCAGAGGTCACAGAGAGTATTGGAACAAGATGTTTTTACGGGAAAAATCATTGGGTGCATGCTCGAAGTGCATCGTGCATTGGGGCCTGGTCTCCTCGAATCAACCTATCAGAAGTGTCTTGCTCATGAGCTGGAATTGAACCACATCGATCATAAGCTGGAGCACCCTTTGCCCATTGAATATAAGGGCGTTCGGCTGGATTTCGGATATCGGGTCGATCTATTGGTAGAGGACCGTTTGATCGTCGAACTGAAGGCTGTGGATGCGGTGAAAGAAATCCACAAAGCCCAGATGTTGACTTACATGAAGTTATCGGGGATCGGAACCGGGCTGTTGGTCAATTTTAATGTGAAGATGCTTAAAGACGGAATTAAAAGGTTCAAAATATAATCCTCTGTGTTCCCTGTGCTCTCTGTGGTGAATTCTTTATGTTATGCGAGTTAAAAGCGAATCAAAATTCAACCGGATAAGACCGCAGGACCCTGAAAGCGGCCTGACACTGCTCGAAGTAATGGTTGCGGTGGTCGTGCTTACCGTGGGCATTCTCGCCCTGAACGCCATGCAGGTATCCGCAATCAGAGTGAACAGCGCGGCCGGAAACCTGACAAAGGCCGTGAGCGTGGGACAGGAGAAGCTGGAATCCCTGCTGGGGCTTCCCTACGACCACGAAGCCCTGGGAGATGTGGACGTGGACAACCACGCATCGAATCAAAAGCGGCGGGAAAGCCTTCGGCGCCCGCTTCCGCCTTTGCCCGAACCGGCCGTAGCAGACCCCGCGACATACCAACCGGAACATCAGACCCGCCGGGGCAAGTTCCTGATTTGCTGGAACATCGAGGATGACCTGCTTGTGCCCCGCACCAAGAGCGTCAATGTCGTGGTCGTTTGGCGCGAGGGCGCCGTGCCCCGCTCGGTGTTGCTGGAGTACGTCATTTCCGAATTCCGCTGACAAAAAGGAGAAACATGTCGGTCAAGCCAAGACCTCGGACCTTGCGTGCCAACGCCTTGTGTCCTCTTGCAACCCCTTCCTTTGGCCACCCGAAAAGGGACCGGACCCGTTTTAACCGAAGCGCCGGATGGGAAACCGGCTCCGTGCTGATCATTGCCCTGCTGGTGTTGATGCTTCTGGCTCTGCTGGGCGTTTCCGCCGGCACGACGGCATCCATCGAGATCCGCGTGGCGGGAAACGAGCGCGTTTACCGGCAGAACCTTTACAGGGCCGAAGGCGCCGCCATGGCCGGCGCGCAACTGCTCCAAAACAACCAGAACATCGTTGCCCTCAGAGAATCGGCATTCCCGCATATGTCATACGCCCAATTGCCGGACCCGGACCCCTTCAGCGATGCCAACTGGGTCCCGCCCCTTTCAGCCGCCGCCATTGACGATCGATCGCGCTACACCATGGTCCATACCGAAAGGCTTGCACGCGGCGGCAGCCTTGACATGGAAGGAAGCCGACTTCACCAATTCGACATCTACGGCCGCTCCGATCGAAACCGAGGCACCGTGATCATTCAGGTTGGGTGGTGGAAGAGGTACTAGGGGGAGACAAGGGGGCAAGGGTTCTAGGGGT
>JAFDKD010000834.1 GCA_019307165.1 Deltaproteobacteria bacterium
CGGAAATGCGGACCATGAAGTGAGCTAGAGTTCTGAGTGAGCTAGAGTGAGCTAAAGTGGTGGAGGAGCTTCGCTCATCCATAAATCTTCAATAACTCAATGTTCAATATTCAATGTATAGGGGGCGGCCTCAAAGCCGGATCCTGTGGAGCCGGATCTTTACTCGGTCCCGTCTTGTCGGATTCGATCATCGTTTTGAGCATGGCATGTTCAGGCCGCATGAGGTCCGGGTCCTCCGCAAGGATGTTTTCGCACGCCGTTTTTGCCGCCATCAGCAGTTCCGGCTCCCGCAGCATGTCCCTGAAATCCAGTTCGCCCGCGCCCGCCTGCCTGAGCCCGGTCAATTCCCCCTGCCCCCGTAATTCCAGGTCCTTTCCGGCGATGGCGAAACCGTCGTTGCTCTTTTCCAGGAACGAGAGCCTTGAGCGGGCCTGATCGGACAACCCCTTGGTCATCATCATGAAACACAATCCCCCCGCCGAGCCCCTTCCCACCCGTCCTCTCAACTGGTGGAGCTGGGCCAGGCCGAACCGCTCGGGGTGCTCCACGACCATCAGGGTGGCGTCCGGTGCGTGAATGCCCACCTCGATCACCGTTGTTCCGACCAGGATTTGGATCTCCCTGCGCCGAAACCGCTCCATGATCAGGTCCTTTTCGTCGGCCGGCAGCCGGCCGTGGACCAGCCCCACCTTGAAACGGGGCTCGAAGAGCTTTCTTAACCCTTCGGCCATCTGCACGGCGTCCTTCAACTCATTGTCCTCGGACGTTTCAATGACGGGGCAGACAACCATGGCCTGCCGACCCCGGGAAAGCGCCGCGGCCATGGCCTCATACACGTCTCTTTTCATGTCTTCCGAAACCAGGCGGGTCACGACGGGCAGGCGGTCTTTCGGGTATTCCCGGATAGTGGTGACCGACAGGTCGGCATAAACGGTCATGGCGAGGGTCCGGGGAATGGGCGTGGCGGTCATGACCAGGAGGTGCGGGGCGTCGCCTTTCCCGTCGAGAAGCGCCCTCTGGCGCACCCCGAAGCGGTGTTGCTCATCGATAATCGCCAGGCCCAGCCTGTGAAAAACAACCGCGTCCCGTATCAGCGCCTGGGTCCCGATGACCAGGTTGAAAGCGCCGGTTTCAATGCCCCGCAGCACACGGCGCCGCTCGGCGCCCCGGAGGGCGCCGGTCAGGAGCGCGGTGTTGAACCCCATGTCCGCGCTCATGGCGTCAAAAGAGGCCTGATGCTGTCGGGCCAGGACCTGTGTCGGCACCATGAGGGCCGCCTGCGTGCCGTTGGACACGGCGGCCCAGGCGGCCGCCGCGGCGACCGCGGTTTTTCCGCAGCCCACATCGCCCTGCAGCAATCGGTTCATGGGCCTCCCGCGCCTCATATCCGCCACAAGTTCTTCGACGGCCTTTTGCTGATCTCCCGTGGGCATGAAGGGAAGGCGCCTCGCCCATTGCTCGGAGAAATCGCCGGGGATGGAAAAGGCAGGGCACGACCGCTCCTCCCGGCGCCGTTTCCGCGCCAGCACGTTCAGCATGACGCCCGTGAACCTGTCGAAGACCAGCCTGCGGTGAAAGGGGGCACTGAATTCGGAAAGGTCCTGAAACGGGGTGTCCCGTGGTGGGAAGTGGGCCCCCAGGAGGGCGCTGCCGAGAACGGGAAGCCCGAGGCTCAGGGTGACGGCGCGGGGGACCGCATCGGGGATCGTCTGTTCGCAGCAGGCAGCTGCATTTTGAACCGCATTGGCGATAAACCGCCCCGACAGCTTCTCGATGGGAGAATAGACCGGATAAATGCCTAAACCGTCTTCTGCGCCCTTTGTTGTCAAGGGCCTGATATCCGGGTGGATCATCTGGAAGACGCCACGGTTGGGACGAACCCGGCCGTAGGCCAGTACCTGCATGTCTTTTTTGAAGATACTTTTGAGGTGGGCCGGCCTGTAGTGAAACCACAGCAGTTCCAGCCGGCCGCCGTCATCCTGGACGATCGCCCTGAACATGCGTTTCCGGGTGTGGGCAAAGAGTCGTTCTCCGAATGACACCACGCGTCCCATGACCAGGACATCCCGGTCCGGAGCGGCCTCATTGATGGGTGAAATGACGCGTCTGTCCTCATAGCGCAGGGGAAGGTAAAAAAGGAGGTCCAGAAGGGTATGGGGCCCCCGGCCGGCGAAAAGGGCCGCGCGCCCCGGCCCCACGCCCTTGAGGGACGTGAGAGGACGGCGCAATTCGGGGACCTGTTTCAAATATTGGGGAGGAGGGGTTCTCATATCATGCTGTTTGCCTGGGTCTCTTTCGGATAGGCACTAGCAAATCGCCTATGGCCTGACAAGTCAAAA
>JAFDKD010000835.1 GCA_019307165.1 Deltaproteobacteria bacterium
TTGAGGTTGGAGGCAAACCATTCCGATATTTCCTCCTCTGCCTTCCGCTGTCAGTCTTTTGCCTCAAACCTCCAACCTCCAACAACTGTCTTCCGGTTCAGGGTTGCGGGTTGCGGGCTGACTTCGTCCGCCGTTCCTGGTTCTTCGTGCTTTGTTCCTTGTTTAAGGTTCTTGTTTGAGGACAATGATTTTTTATTATTTGCCGATCTCTGCTATCCGCCTTCTGTCCTCAGATTATTTTTTCTCTCGCAAAGAACGCAAAGGTCGCCAAGATAAGATCATTCGTTGTCGTGCTCGTTGTCGTTGTCGTAATCGCCGTACGGGACCCAACTCTCTCGACGGCGTATTCGGGTGAAACCCGATAGACGTCAAGTTGCTCATGACCGAACTGCATGATCTCCTCGATTACGACAACGACAACGAGAAACGCTTTACTGAGCACGCGTACGCCAAAAAGCGGCGGCATCACCGATCCGCGCCCCCTCTTGTCGTCCCCGCCCCCCTGTCGTCCCCGCATGAATCTGGCGGGGACCCAGCAATCAAATCAAAATACAAATCCTTTCATTCTGGTTTTCTGGATTCCCGCCAACTACATGCGGGAATGACGGGTTGTTTGTATTCGCTGTCCTTTAATGAAGCCGGGCGTGTCATCTGGCCTCTGACTTCTGTTCTCTGCCCACCGGCCCTCGCCCGCACCCTCCCAGTCGTCCCCCGCCAAAAAACGACGGGAGACCCAGCGAAACGCAGGTCTGGATTCTCCTTCGGCCGTGAGCTCAGGGCCGAACGGCCGCCAAGTTCATGCGGGAATGACGAGTTGTTTTTATTACTGGGTTTTCCGCCGTTGTTAGGCAGGGGCACCTATTTTGCCCCCGCTCTCCTGACACCCGACACCTCGTAACGAGCCTCCCTGCAGCCAAAAACGGAGTTGAAATCCTGAACAATGATGACCGCCTCCTGAAGGCCATGCGCCATGCACTCGCCAGATTCGTGCCATTTCTGGACGATTGACTTGACGTGGAGGGGTGGATGACGATCACCCAAAACAACTTAGATGAATTGGAATTTCATAGCTTGACTAGATAGTGATGGTTCATATCAAGTTAATGTATTGATATTTCATATTAAATATACGAAATAAATGTTGGAAAGGTATGAGACGCCGGTGAGCACAGGGGAAATCGATCGAACACAGGTATGGAAAAGAAGATGGAGGGATTGGACCTTTGGGCTCGGGAGTGCTGTTCTAGTCAAGCATGTTTTTTTGAATGCCGAATTTTGTATTTTTAATTTTTTTAAAAAAAATCATTTTTCTTTTAGTAAATGCAAAATGCGTCTAAAAGGAGCCTGTCAGTCATGCACAGATAATTGTGCAGATGCACATATTTCTGTGCACGGCCGTTTCCCGGAGTAAAGGCATTTCGGGAATTCGCCCTTACAGTTACTTTTCCAAATTTATGGGATTGACATGCGGATGCCCGCGGCAACCTGGTCCCGGATGCGTGGTTTGCGGCCTTGGCGATCTTGGCGAGAGGAAAAACCAGAGGGCGGAAGTCGGAAGGCAGAGGACAGATGTCGGAAGGCATAGGACGGAAGAAAGTAATCCTCAATGTTCAATTTTCAATCTTCAATCCACAAAAGATTTATCTCGCAAAGGTGCGAAGGTCGCAAAGAAAAATATTTGAATTAGAATTCTATGCGATCTCAGCGACCTCTGCGATCTTGGTGAGAGAAAAAACCGGAGGGCGGAAGTCGGAAGACAGAGGTCACATATATCGAAGGGCAAATTGGGGATTTGAACAACAGCCCGTTCAAAATGAGTACCCGAACCGTTCGAGGTCTTCCCCATACCGCCGCGCCACCAGCTTCCGGGTGTCAGCGGTGTAATACTGCCTGTATCCGGCATGGTCCGTCTTTTCCATATGGTGCAGGGGAACATCCGGAAACCCTAGTTTTTCGGCAATATGGGAAACATCCGGACCAAGGGTCTCCAGGCGCCCGATGAAATCCATGGGAATGTCCCTTTGGCCGTCCCTGATAAAAGCGTGCTGGGACCTGAAGTGGGCGTCCGCATCATTATCGTCGATTTCGCTGATCCCTTTGACGAACTCGCCGAATGAAGTACCTGGGTGAAACAGGCCGTATTCGGCAAAGGGAAGGTAGACCCCCTTCTTTACAAAACCCTCCTCACGGTCCTTCCCCTGCTTGAACTTGTGCAGATAGCACGACAGGACCCGGTCGAAGGGATTTCTCACAAAACAGAATTTGAAGTATTCCGAATAATGGGTCTTTTTGAGGTCATACACCTTGGGGAATTTGTGGAAATGAACGTTCCCGGTG
>JAFDKD010000836.1 GCA_019307165.1 Deltaproteobacteria bacterium
TTATCCAGCTACAGCTCTCAAGACTCCTGGTTTCGGCTGATGGCTTCTGGTTTTTTCCATGTCAGTGGGAGGTAATCTGATTCACGCCCTGCTGGTCATCGCAGCCGCTGTATTTCTCCACAACTTTCTCAGCCACCGTGGCCGGTGGATCTAGCGTTTGAGAGCCGTGTCTAACCGGAGGCGGGCCCAATAAGCCTGCCTTCGAAACACAAATTGACAGGTGTGCGAGCAGTAGGGGCACGGCGTAAACAACGGGGCCGCGTCTAATCCGCGAATTGCCACCAATGGTTCGTGGACAATCGGTCTGGCTTCCCAAACGGACCCTGGTCTTCTCGCTAGGAAGCGGAACCTGCTCGCGCCCTGCGGACGTCGCCCCGACCGGCCCATTGTCGCTGGAAATCTGGGTAGGCCCTGCAATCCACGTTGATATTGCTTCGGTAGGACATATTGGCCACGAGGCTGATCAGCGGCTGGCGGCGGTGCAAGAGGCTGCTGCTGACCCTGCCCAGAATGCGCGGAATGGAATAGAAGCTGCGGTTGCAGTTCAGCCTCTCCTGGATGATGTCGTCCTGAGACAGTTGCCGATACCGGGCAACCGGAAAGGTGAGGGTGTAGTATTTCCAGTCTTCCGGGAAGTTATCGAGGGCCAGTCGGTCCGCCGATTTCATCTCGTCCCAGAGGCGTGTGCCAGGCAAAGGCGTCAGAAACAGCACGTTGAGGCCGTCCACGCCGTAGTGGCTGGCCGCCTCGCTGATGCGTTTACCTATACCCGGTCCGTCGACATCCAAGCCGATGATGAAGGAGCCGACGACCAGTATGTTGTGCCGCTGTATGCGCCGCACCGAGGTGCGAAAATCCCGGCCTTTCATCAGGTTGAATTTCTTGCCGAGCTCTCGCAGGCCTTCCGGCGAGGGGGATTCAAAGCCGATGAACACCCCGGCACAACCCGCCTTGGCGGCCAGTGCCAGCAGTTCCTCGTCATCGGCAAAGTTGACGGTGGCCTGGGCGACCCATTCCTTCCCCAGATTCGCCTTGGCCAGGGCGCGGAACAGATCCTTGGCCCGGGCAATGTGTTCAGCGCGGGTGCCGATGAGGTTGTCGTCGACAATCAGAACGTGTTTCTCACGGATCGACTGGAACTCCCGGACGACATCCGGAATCGGCCGCTGCCGGTAACGAGCGCCGTTGAACGCTGTCACGCTGCAGAAGCCGCAGTTCAAGGGACAGCCGCGCGTGGTCTGAACGGCGCCGAAGGCATATACAGGAGGTAAGAGATCATGGCGAGCCACCGGAATATCCTTCATGTCGGCGAACCCTCCGTCATACCGGCGCTTCAGACGGCCTTGCCGGGCGTCCGCCAGGACCTGCGGCCAGATAGCCTCGGCTTCCCCCGTCACCACCGAGTCCACCCGTTCCATTACCTCGTCTAAACACATTGTCGCGTGAATGCCGCCCATGACGACGGGTACGCCCTGACGTCGGAAGCGACGGGCTACTTCATACGCACGGTTGGCCTGCGAGGTGAAGGCGGTAATGCCGACCAGGTCTGGCCGAGGCAGCGCCTCATAGTCAGGGACCTCGAGGTTTTCGTCCACGATCGAAACTTCCCATTCCGGTGGAGTCAAGCCCGCCAGAACCATCAGGCTCAGCGGTTTCCACACCCGGTACCGGTTCCAACGGCTCTCCTTGACCTTGACGATACTCACCAGGGGGTTGGATGGATTGACTAGATAGAGACGCATGCGTACCTGCCGCTCGTGTCCAAAGGCCGACTGAACTTGTTGACGTCGTTAGTAAGGATCGGGCAGTCCTGACTGAAGTTCAACACTTATTTTCCTTGGCGTTGGTGCACCAATCATCCAAAAGCATACACTTCCCCGATGATCACCGATTCTACCCGACCGGATACGACTGCGGCCGGTCAATCTCACGCCTTCGGTTCGAAATCGAACAGGCCATCATTGTCTCCTTTTTCTGAGCTTCGTCTCGTATGGCCCGCAGCCTACCCCGGATGATTCGTTTGTACCGCGACATGGCTTACGCGGCATGTGACTGCAGGTAGTACCCTGACTCACGTTTCCATTTGAACCGCCCTGCCTCTTTGATCGCCTCGATATGACTGTCTCGTTGGAAATAAGAACCGGTTGCTTCTCCTGAAGGAACCGCGTCTCTCCTCCACGGTACGATAACCACGGCTCCTGGTGAGTGCTGTTCAACAGTGTCGTAGACCGGTTCCTGATCGTAGATCCCCGTCACCATTCGCCCGAAAGAGGTATTGTGCCCAGATTGTGCCCGCATGGATCCAACTCAGTCCAACTCCAGCTCACTCCAGCCAA
>JAFDKD010000837.1 GCA_019307165.1 Deltaproteobacteria bacterium
CTTGGTTGACAGCGGTGTTGACCTTTCCTATTCTGGCATTCGTTGAATGTTGAATATTGCCGGGAAATCCGTTTCATGCAAGGCCGCAGTATATGGACAGGCCCCGGTGCCCGTCAAGGGAAACCCTTTAGCTGCATAAATAAAATTGCAAAAAGCATAACACATGAGCGGGAAAGAGTTCTCTTTCCCGACCCGTCCAAGGCGTGTGCGTGGGTGCGGGCATAAGGAGTTGCGGATGAATAACGAAGAAAAGACATATCTGCCGAAACTGGAAGGACACGGGTGTTTTGCCTGCGGCACGGCCAATCCCATAGGCCTTTTACTTGAACGGAGACACCGTATGTACGGATGTGAGCCTTGATGCCAGATACGCGGGATGGGACCGTGTGGCCCACGGCGGCATCATTTCCACCCTCCTGGACGAAGCCATGTCCTGGGCCATCATGCACAGAAAAAAAGTCTTCCTGGTGACCCGTAGCATGAAGATCAAATATGTTCGACCCGTACTGGTGGGTATGCCGCTCATCGTCAGCGGGATGCTCGTGGATGACAGCAACCCGCCGAAGATACAGGCCAAGGCCGAAATACGGGACCGCGACAGGCATCTGTACGTGCGCGGGACTGCGGAGTTCGTGGAGCAGTCGGAAAAGGACTTCACGCTCATCCCGGAAGGGGTGAGAAAGGAAATGCTGGCGCTGTTCCTAAAGTTCGACCAATGAAAAGTGCCAATCCTTAAATGACGCAAAGGACACTAAAGAGGGAAGGGGTCAGATCCGCTCAGTAGATTTTTCAAGATGATCATGCGCTGGATCTGGCTGGTGCCGGCCCCGAATTCAAGCCCTTTGGTATCCCGGAAATACCGCTGGATCGGGTACTCCCGCATGAACCCATACCCCCCGAAGATCTCCATGGCCTTGTTCACGACTCGAACGGCGGTCTGGGAGCAGAACAACTTGGCGTACGATGCATCCAGGCTCACCTTTTCCCCCCTGTCGGCCCGGGTCGCCGCCCAATAGGCCAAGAGTCGGGCGGCCTGGATGTCGGTGGCGATCTCCGCCAGGATTTCCTGCATGGCCTGGAAACTGATAATGGGAACCCCGAACTTGACCCGTTCCTGTGCGTATCGGTATGCCAGGTTAAAAGCGGCCTGGGCCCCGCCTATGGTGGATATGGAAAACACGATCCGTTCGCGGTCCAATCCGCTCATAAGGATCTTGACGCCCTGATTGATCTCTCCCAGGACATTTTCCTCCGGCACGAGGCAGTTTTCGAATATCAGTTCCCCGGTGGGTGAGCTTCGGGCGCCCATCTTCTTGAGCTTTTTTCCTTTGGTGAAGCCCGGGAAGCCGTCTTCCACAAGAAATGTGGTGATGCCTTTGGCTCCGGCCTCCGGGTCGGTTTTGGCATACACGATGGCCACGTCGGCGACCGGCCCATTGGTGTTGAACGTCTTGGTCCCGTTCAGGACCCAGTGGTCGCCCTGCTTTTCGGCCCGCGTGCGCATGGACATGGCATCCGAGCCGGCCTCGGGTTCGGTGATGGCCAGTGCCCCGATTTTACTGCCATCAATCAGCCCGGGCAGGTACCGGCGGCGCTGCTCGTCAGTGCCGTTCCGGTAAAGGCTTTCCGTGCACAGCACCGTGTGGGCGCCCCACGTTGTGGCCAGCCCGCCGTCGCCTTTGCCCAGTTCTTCCATGACCAGCAGGCAGGAAAGAAAGTCCGACTCGCTGCCGCCGTAATCCTCTGGGATGGATATTCCGAACAGGCCCAACTCGCCCATAGTCTTGAATATTTCCAAGGGCAAAGTCTCTTCTTCATCCCATTCAGCCGCGTGGGGCGTGACCTCTTTTTCCACAAACCGGGCCACCGTGTCTTTGAGCATGCGCTGCTCTTCGGTCAATGTGAAATCCATGGTTTTGTTCCTTAAACAACGCTGGGCCTGATGCCTGGATCAAAGTTATTTGGCTATGCCATTCCGGAAATGTGGACCATGAAGTGAGCTAGAGTTCTGAGTGAGCTAAAGTGAGCTAAAGTTGTGGAAGAGCTTCGCTCATCAATCATATGAAATGTCAAAAAATCCTTAACTTTAGGCACTCTAGGCGGACGATTTCGATAATTTTCCCGGCCGCCGGCGACTTGATTTTTTGAAATACCTTCATGGTTTCAAGCAAGGCCAGTACCTGCTTTTTCTTGACCGTGTCGCCCACCTCCACGTACTTCGGCTGGTCCGGCCCGGCGCTTCGGTAAAACAGCCCGGACATAGCTGGACTGACTTCCTCCTTTTGGCCTCGGAGCATATCGCGATAACCTCCAGGAAATGGTATTTGCCGTTCTCTGCTTGCCGTCATCCCTTCAGGGAGCGACCGCTTGTGGAAAACGTGTTGGTGTCGATTCCATCATCAGAATTTAGCTCCTGTGGGCCATGTCGGTATCGTCCGGCACTGCCACAGTGGAAATTGTATATAACGACCTAAATCCTTGCGCATACATACACAGCGGTTTACAGAATACAGTTTTTCAAAATAGCCCTATCGCCGGCGATCTTAACAAGCGATTCGCAATTTGTTGTGACGCTGTGTATAGAACCATTTCAGGGCTAATATTCAAACCGCCTGCCCGCGCCCGCCTGGGCAAACCGCGCCCCGAAATGCATTGCCAGTTTGGCGGATGCCTCGAAACCGGTGCAATGGGAGACGGCGACAATGTCCACGGAAAAGCGCTCCAACGCCTCGATAACGCGGGACAGGTTTTCCGTGCCGTAAAACATCAGGTGTGTTCCGCCCAATACGGCTTTCAGTCGCTTGATGCCCATGTCCGTGCGGACGAATTCAAGGATATTCAGAACGCCTGCATGGGCGCATCCCAGGAGCAGGACCGGATCAGCGTCTGTTTCCAGAAGCAGCGTGGCGTCGTCGGAAATGGGATCGGTTACCGATTTGCCTTCCCGCTGCAACACGAGCCGCCCGTCCCGGGGGACGAATTCGGGGTTCCTGGGGATCCCCGCGATAAACCACACGCCCGGCTCCACCTCGGTAGGGCGGTCGATGAAACGGAACACCGCCCCCAGGTCTTCCAACTCGCTTTTGGTGAAGGGGCAACCCACGAAGCGGAGGGGGGCATCGCCGCTCCCGGGGTCCGCCATATGCCTGGCGAAGATGTCCGGATGGGCGACGATTTCAAGGCCACCGGTCTGCTCCAGGACCCACTTGAGCCCGCTGGTGTGGTCGTAATGCCCGTGGCTGATGAAGACCCTGCTCAGGCCGGTGAGTTCTTTGCCCAGCGTCTTCAGGTTCAGGGCAAGGGAGAGTCCCGGCCCCGTGTCCAGCAGGTAACGCTTCCGCCCCCGCTCGATGAGGGCGCTGAACCCGTGTTCCCCCAAAAAACCTGAAGCGCTGATACAGTTGTCACACAATATGGTCACATGAGTGTTCATTCCGGCAACTCCTTTTAACTGGGGTTTAGATATCATTAAAAGCAGACCTCCGGTTGTCAATGGTTTTATTCCATTCAGCCTTGGGCTGTAATGGGTAAATGTGAAGGGTTGCAAAAGGGGGAAATGAGGGTTGCTATTTAACATTTTATATTTTATAAAATATAAAATTTACTCGAATTGCATTGGGGGAGGCAGGTGGCCGAATACAGGACCATGACGGAAATCGCCACGGAAACCATCCGGGAGGCGATCCTGAGGGGAGACTACACACCCGGCACCCGGCTCAAGCCGATTGAACTGGAAATGGAACTGAACCTGGGCCGGGTGGCTATTCGAGAGGCCCTGAGGGAGTTGTCCGGTTCCGGACTGGTTGTGTCCATACCCAATAAGGGATCCTTGGTGGCGGAATTCCCGAAGATCGAAGAGATAAGAGAGGTCTTCGAAATTCGGTTCCTTCTGGAACCGCGGGCAGCGGAACTGGCTACGCCCAAAATACCCGTCGAGACGCTGTCGGAGCTGAGACAACTTCACGAGCAGATGTACAGCAACATAACCCATCCGGAAGAGTTTTTTTTTAGGAACAGGGACTTTCACCTGAAGATCTATCAGGCATCAGGGTGGAATTTCTTGAATCAGCTGATTTCACAGCTCTTCAACCAGGTGCAGGGCTTTCGGAGCATTTATCCGTTTCGGGATCTTTCGACGGACTCCCACTGGCTGGAGGGTTTAAAAGAAGACCATGGAATGATTCTCCAGGCCCTAGAGAGCCGGAAGCCAAGGAAGGTAAGAGACCTCATACTGAAAAATATCAGAAAAGGATTTGAGGACATTATGACCGCTTGCGGTTCCGATGATCACAATGTCTAAGTGCTGAATAGTAGGAAGGAATGGCGTATGTACCATCCCGGACCTTTGGAAGGTATCCGTATCATCGATTTTACCCATGTACTGGCAGGCCCTTTCACCACAATGCTCCTGGGAGATCTGGGTGCGGAAATCATCAAAATTGAGATACCGGGCCGGGGCGATTCCACCCGCCAGAGCGGGCCGCCTTTTAAGAACGGGGAGAGCGCCTATTTCATCGCTCACAATCGAAATAAGAAGAGTATCAGCGTAAAAAAAAAAAAACCGGAGGGCGCAGA
>JAFDKD010000838.1 GCA_019307165.1 Deltaproteobacteria bacterium
TTGACGGCCTGGGCCCTTCAAATTCTTCGGAGGAGAAATAGTTATGCAGCTTTTGGATAAGGTGAGAAAAACAAAATTCCTGGGAACGGAGTTTCTTGCCTGGCTCTGGTTCAGAGCAGAAACGGGCAGGGGTCTTTTTAACATGGGCGGGAAGGGAACTGCCGAACTCTGGTTTGACGGTAAGATCACGCTTCAGTCAGAAAGAGAAAGGGGAGTGGAAACAATCACCTGTGCAGGCGAAGCTTCAAACATGAGAGAGGCCCGCTTTGCGTTAGCAGAGGACAAAGAGATTATCCAGGCTACGGTAAAACTGCTTATCGGCGACAACCAGTGGTCTTTTGTTCTTGATTCCACCTGGATGAATTTCAGCACTTTTAAGTCGCCCAAGGTAATGCAGGACAGAGCGGAAGACCCGGACGGAATTTTTTATGAAAAAATGTTCTTCATAGAAGAGGCGTTATCCGTAATGGATGAGATATATTCCTCTTTCATAAAACTCCGTATCTCTCCCGAATGGGCAGATCAGGAGCGTCCGGCACTTGTCAAATGGATAAGCGAAGGTAAGTATAGCGTTGCTGATTGAAAATGATGGGTATCTTATTATGGAGCAAAGGAAAATGAAAAACCAAAAACAGCCGGATGCCATGGATTCAGCAAACGTCATTCAGTGGGATGCGCAGAATCGGCCTCTGGCACCCGATTTTCCCATCATCCCATTTATCGAAGGAGATGGCATCGGCCCTGACATCTGGGCAGCCAGCAAATCCGTTCTGGATGCAGCGGTGGAAAGAGCCTACGCTGGAAAAAAAAGGATATCCTGGCGGGAAATTCTTGCCGGGGAAAAAGCCCAGGCCAAGTATGGCCCGGCGAACCCGCTTCCTAAAGAGACGCTCTCTGCCATATCCCATTACGGCGTCGCCATCAAAGGTCCCCTCACCACCCCCGTTGGGGGCGGATTTCGTTCCCTTAACGTGGCCCTTCGTCAGATCCTTGATCTGTATGCCTGCGTGCGCCCGATCCGCTATCTTGAAGGCGTCCCCGCGCCGGTGACCCATCCCGAGCGGGTGGACATGGTGATCTTCCGGGAAAACACGGAAGACGTGTATGCGGGGTTGGAGTGGCCCGCGGGTTCCGCCGATGCCCGTGAGCTGTTAACACTCGTCAACGCCAAATCCAAGGCCGCGGGGGGCACGACCGTTTCCTTAGAGAGCGCCGTTGGCATCAAGCCCATGAGCCGAAAAAACACGGATCGCCTGGTTTCCATGGCTATTCGATACGCCCTGGAACATCATCGCGAAAGCGTGACCCTGGTACACAAGGGAAACATCATGAAATACACGGAAGGCGCCTTTCGGGACTGGGGGTATGGGGTTGCGCGTGAGAAATATGGGGATGTCACGCTGACGGAAGCGGATCTGTATGAAAAATTCCAGGGCAAACAACCTGTCGGCCGGATTGTGATTAAGGACCGCATTGCCGATGCCATGTTTCAGCAACTCCTCCTACGCCCGGAAGAGTATGACGTAATCGCCACCCCTAACCTCAACGGGGATTATCTTTCCGATGCGGCGGCCGCTCAGGTAGGCGGGCTGGGGATGGCCCCTGGTGCCAATATCGGGGATTGTTGCGCCCTGTTCGAGGCCACTCACGGCACGGCCCCCAAGTATGCGGGCCAGGACAAGGTCAACCCAGGGTCCCTGATTCTGTCCGGGGTTGAAATGCTCCGGTTTATTCACTGGGATGAGGCGGCAAAATACGTGGTTGCGGCGCTTAAAAAGACCATTTCGCAAGGGGTCGTCACCTATGACCTGGCCCGGCAGATGAAGGGGGCAAAGGAGGTCAGGTGTTCTGAATTCGGCGCGGCCATTGTTAGAAATATGGATTGAAACGCTATAGCGCTTAATAAGGTTAGCCTCTCTCTTTCATGGGCACATAGTCCCTTTCTTGAGGTCCGGTGTAGATCTGTCTGGGGCGGTGGATTTTCCATTTGGGATCATCCGCGCTCTCCTTCCACTGGGCAATCCAACCGGGCAGACGCCCAATGGCAAACATAACCGGGAACATGTTGAGGGGGATGCCGATGGCCCGCAAGACAATGCCGGCGTAAAAATCCACGTTGGGATAGAGATTGTGGTCAATGAAATAGCTGTCCTTCAGCGCCACTTTCTCCAGCTTTTTTGCAATGGCCAGGAGGGGATCTTTCCGGTGAAGCTTTTTGAGAACCTTATTGCACACCTTTTCCATGATGCGGGCCCTGGGGTCAAAGGTCTTATACACCCGGTGACCGAAACCCATCAAACGAAAGGTATCATTTCGATCCTTGGCCCGGGGGGCGGGATCGCCGCCGGTATCGTATATTTGCTGAAGCATTTCAATGACCGCCTGATTAGCCCCCCCGTGAAGTGGACCCCAGAGGGCTGATATGCCGGCGGAAATAGCGGCATAAAGGTTTACCCGGGCGCTCCCCACAGACCTGACCGAAGACGTGGAACAGTTCTGCTCATGGTCCGCGTGCAGAATCCAGAAGACATTCAGGGCATCCACCAGGTCTTCA
>JAFDKD010000839.1 GCA_019307165.1 Deltaproteobacteria bacterium
AGACGCCCCGTCCCGCCCTCACGGGCATCGAGATGTTCAAGCTGCTCGCCACGGGCATGATCGTTCCGCCTGAAGAATTCAATACGCTCCTGCATGAAGTGAAAAAAGAAGTGGAAACGCGTTCCGGGACCGATTCGTCATTGCCCCGCATCCTCTTCTGGGGGTGCGTCATCGATGATGCGAAATTGTACGAACTCATTGAAAGCTCAGGGGCCGATATCGTGACGGATGACACCTGCATCGGTACCCGGAGTTATCTGCGCACTGTGGACACGTCCGGCGGCATCATGGAAGGCCTGGCCCGGTCTTATTTCGAGGAGTTCAAATGCCCGCGCACCGACCTGGGACCGGGCCTGGGCAGATACGATTATGTGTTGGACCTGATTGAGGAATACGGCGTTGACGGCGTTATCTGTTACGCCCTTTCCTTCTGCGACCCGCACAAGATGGATTATCCCGACCTTCGGGATTATCTCCAGGAAAAAGAAGTCCCCTCCCTGCTCATCGACGATGATTACAGCCTGAGCAACATGGAGTCGGTGCGGAGCCGGGTGGAGGCGTTCATCGAAATCCTGGCGCAGTAAAGACGGTGAATGTCGCTTTCGAAGGTTGCTCCGGACTGCGATGTCGTGTTTGCAATCGAGCAAAATCGATTACGCACACAAATCGCCGTAGGGCGGGGTTTTACACCCCGCCAATGAGACCGGCAGGGAACAACCGGTCTGCGGCGGCATATAAATACGCCTAACATATGGCGTACAAGATGCCGCCCTACAACCCAACGATTACGAGCACGCGCATGAATGTTGTCGGATTCACCTGGAAGTCTATGATCAGCATCCGTTCAGCCACTGAAGACTTGGAGACTACTAAAAAATGAAAAAACAGATACCC
Source organism: Deltaproteobacteria bacterium (assembly GCA_019307165.1). Classification (GTDB taxonomy): domain Bacteria; phylum Desulfobacterota; class DSM-4660; order Desulfatiglandales; family Desulfatiglandaceae; genus JAFDKD01. The sequence continues at coordinate 895 of JAFDKD010000839.1, forward strand.
ACATCCTGCACGCGGGACTGCCCCTGCGGATGCAGTATATTGGTCACGGTCGAGGACGGCCGTATCGTCTCTCACAGGGCGGACCCCCGCAATCCGGTCACGGGCAATTTTCTGTGTGTCAAAGGAAATCGGTATCTCAAGCGGTTTTCAAGCCCGGATCGTATCCTTGAACCGCTACGCCGAAAAAACGGGTCTTTCACGCCGATCTCCTGGGACGAGGCCCTGGACCTGGCCGCCGAAAAACTGACTCAGAGCCGCGAGACCTATGGGCCTCTCAGCACCTTATGGGCCCAATATTCGGGATCATTATCTCTCCTTAATCTTTTCATGCCCCGCATTTTCTGGATCCATCTGGGCGGCAGCACCGCCACCAGGGGCGGTATCTCCATAGACGCTTTGCAGGCCGCCCAGGAACAGGATTTCGGCACGTGTCTCGTGCATGAGCCCCAAGACCTTCTCAACGCGAGACATATCGTGGTCTGGGGCAGAAATCCCGCAGTGACCAACGTTCATCTGATACCGTTCATCAAGGAGGCCCGCAACAACGGGGCCTCGCTGACCGTGGTGGACCCCCGGCATACGGAAACCGCACGGCTCGCCGATCGACACATCGCCCCGAGACCCGGCGGCGACGGATACCTGGCCATTGCCCTGGCCCGGGAAATCAGACGGCGCCAGGGCGACGTGCCCGAGTTTGCAAAGACAGGATCGACGGGTTGGGAAGAATACCTGACGTTGCTGGACCGTTATGATGACGCGGACCTTCTCCTGCAGGCCGACGTATCGCAAGAACAGATCTCCCACCTGGCGTCATGCTACTGGGATGAAAAAGCCTGCGCCACATTTCTGGGACTGGGAGTAAACTGGTGGAAGCAGGGCGGGGCCCACAGCCGGCTCATCGATTCATTGATTTTCCTGAGCGGTAACGTCGGGATCCCGGGGGGCGGCGCCAATTTCTTCAATATGGCCTTTCCCTTCAGCACCGCGGTCTTTCGTGAAGAGATGGAACGGGCCCGGGAAAGAGGCGTTCAATTGACCCGGCCCCGGCGCATCCTGCTCCCCCAGCTGGGCGCCGAGATTGAAAAGGCCCAGGACCCGCCCATTCGACTGGCCTGGTTTTCCATGTTCAATCCGGTGGCTTCCGCCCCGGATTCAAACCACCTGAAAAAGGTGCTGAAGGACCTGGACTTCGTTATTGTCACCGAACAATTCATGAGCGCCACCGCCCGGTGCGCTGACCTGGTGCTTCCGGCAACCACCTATCTGGAAGAGGACGACGTGGTGTACAGCCACGGCAATTCCTATATGGGACCGGTCAATGCCGCTGTCCCGCCCAGAGGGGAAGCGAGAAGCAATATGCGGATTTTTCAGAACCTGGCCAAACGGCTGGATTTCGGGGAAGCTTTGGCCGGAGCGCCGTGGGAATGGATCGCCA
>JAFDKD010000840.1 GCA_019307165.1 Deltaproteobacteria bacterium
TGGACGAAGCCGACAAAAGCATTTTAAACAAAATTCAATCGGATTTTCCCATCGCATCACGCCATTTCCTTGAGCTGGGAAAGCGTGTCAATCTGCCCGAGGCGGAGGTCATGGAACGCGTGGCCAGGCTCAAGCGTGACGGTGTCATCCGCCGGATCGGCGGGAATTTTCATTCCTCGCGGCTCAACTTTGCCAGCACCCTGTGCGCCGCCAAGGTGCCGCCGGAAAAGATCGAGCAATTCGTGGCCGCGGTAAACCGTTACCCGGGCGTGACGCACAACTATCTCCGCCAAAATGCCTATAACGTGTGGTTTACTTTTATTGCCCGGGACATGCCTGAAATTGAAGCGTCGCTCGATGCCATCTCCGAGGAGACGGGGGTCCGGGGTATCCTGAATCTTCCCGCCGTCAGGATGTTCAAGATAAAGGTGGATTTTGAGGTCTAAACATAAACCCGGCGAGCTTGCTCGCCGGGTTTATTGAGAGTCGTACTTTTCCACCAATGCGAGCATTCGATCCTCGCTCAGCATGCCAAGTTCGACGAGTATGCGGCCGATGCCGTCATGGCGGAGGTCGTCCACCATGAGGATCGATGCCGGTTTTTTCCCCGCGATGTTAAAAAAGGTATAGTCGAAGGTCATGCGGGACTTCTCGAGCAGTTCGATACGTCCCCCGTAGAACAGAAAATGGTAGTTCAGCATGAAGTAACAAGCGGCCGCCAGGCACAGCAACATGAGTGTCTTTTTGGAAAAAAGCATGATTACGCCTCCTACAAATTCTCTAGCGCCAAAAACGCCAAAAGTCAATCGTCGGATCATTCACCTGGACATGGACGCCTTTTATCCGGCCGTGGAGGTCCTCGACAATCCCTCACTCAAGGGAAAACCGGTGATCGTGGGGGGCGGCAAAGAACGCGGCGTTGTATCGTCGGCTTCCTATGAGGCCCGCAGGTATGGCATTCACTCGGCCCAGCCCACGGCGACGGCCATGCGCCTGTGCCCGCAGGGCCTGTTTCTTCCCGTGCGGATGGCCCGGTACCGGGAGATTTCACAAGCGGTTTTTCGCATTTTCAGAAGTTTTACGCCGCTGGTGGAGCCCCTTTCCATAGACGAAGCCTTCCTGGACGTGACCGGGTGCACCCGTCTTTTCGGACCTCCGGAGGCGATCGCCGCCCGGATAAAGGAGGCCGTTTCGAAGGAGATGGGGCTGACCGTGTCGGCAGGGGTCGCGCCGAATAAGTTTGTGGCGAAAATCGCCTCGGACCTGGAAAAACCGGATGGCCTGGTGGTGGTCGAGGCGGCTGATGCGGCCGATTTTCTTGCGCCCCTCCCGGTTGAACTCATGTGGGGGGTCGGCAAGAGGACCCTCGCGTCCCTTCGCCGGGTGGGCGTCCGGACCATCGGCGATCTGAGGGCCATTCCCCTGGAACGCATGAAACGGACCTTTGGCGTGAACGGCCGGCGCATGCGGCGACTGGCATGGGGCGAGGATTCCCGCGCCGTGGAACCGGTGCAGGAGGCAAAGTCGCTTGGCCGGGAGGAGACCTATTCATCGGACATAACGGATCGGGAAACCGCGCACCGGGAAATCCTGGCCCTGGCCACCCGGGTGGCCAGGCGGCTCAGACGGTACGGTCTGTCGGGGCGGACCGTCACGCTCAAAGTCAAGTACGGCGATTTTAAACAGATAACCCGCTCGAAAACGCTTTCCGAAAGCACGGACGACGCTCAGGTTATCCGCGAAGTCTGCAACGAACTTGCGGGGCGGACGGCCATCGGTCGGAAGGGGGTGCGTTTACTGGGGATCTCCCTTTCGCATCTGGCGTTTTACGGGGAAGACCGTCAGATTTCTCTTTTCAATACGGAAGTCGTCCGCCAAAGGCGCCGTGACCTGAACCGCGCCCTGGACGCGGTCACGGATCGGTTCGGCGAGGACGCGGTCCGACCGGCCGCCCTTATCGCGCCCGCGGACGAGAGCGGCGGGAAGGATGCTTAGTCGCAACTCAACCCTCATCGGGAATTTGCCGGTCAGCGCCGCCTCTGGATTGAAGATTGAAGATTTAAAAATTAGAAATTAGAATTTAGAATTTAGAAATTAGAAATTAGAAATTAGAAATTAGAATTTGGAAAATATTGACAAATCAAATTCGATTGGCATTGTTTTTTCTGCTTGCCGCGGCGTAGCTGCGAAGCAGCGAAGACGGGACACCTCTTGTGAAACTTCGTAGGGTTCAAAGGTTCAGGGTTCAGGGTTGCGGGTTGCTTTGCACTCCCCCCCTTTGCAAAGGGGGACCTGTCCGCCGCTTTCCGGCGGAACTTAACCGAGTCT
>JAFDKD010000007.1 GCA_019307165.1 Deltaproteobacteria bacterium
ATTGGGCCGTTGCCGGTTAATGGATCCTCCTGTCCCATAAAATTGATTATTGACATACGTCTTCCAATAGTTTATATTTCGAAGTGTAAACTATGACAGACGGAGGAAGGCCATGAAAGCAACGGCAAAAGATCTCAGGTTCCATTCAAAGGAACTGCTTGATACGGTCAATAGAGGCGAGGATGTTGTAATAACTTTTCGCGGCAAGCCTTGCGCCAAACTTGTTCCCTACAGAGAGAAAAAGGAGGAAAACACAAAAAACGAATTGTTTGGGATCTGGAAAGATAACGATAGGGTCCAAGACGTTGATGAATACATCAGGGCATTAAGAAAAGGAAGAAGCTAAATGGTTGTCGATACAGACGTCCTTATTTGGTACATGAAAGGGAATGAAAAAGCGTACAAAATTATTGAGAAATCACACAATTTTTTTATTTCTGTAGTCACATACATGGAATTAGTCCAAGGAATGAGAAACAAGAATGAGCTTAACAATCTTCGCAGGGCTCTTCATGTATGGAACTCAAAAATTCTGTATATTTCAGAAGATATATCCGTAAAAGCGATGTTCTTCGTGGAACAACATTATTTAAGCCATACAATTCAGTTGGCGGATGCTTTAATTGTCGCTACGGCGATTACGTATGGAATGCCAATTCTAACTGGTAATGACAAACACTACAAGATACTAAAGGATATACAAATCAAAAAATTCCGGCCTTGATCACCTAAAACCTCAGCCAACAAGGCGTTCAACGCACACGGCAAATACCGGGCGGTTGCGAACTAAATCCACATATAATCATTTTTTAAGTTTTCTGATAGACATTCGTAGTTAAGCCGCCACTGGTCACCTTTCCGTCGTTTTCAGGGAATTGGTTCAAATTTGTATCGATAGTCTTTGCGCCTGTCATTGATTCACCTCCATTTCTATGATAGAGTTACGTTATTGTAGGCCGGTTCACGCTTCCGAGCTTATCATATTCTGGGTAAGACGAGCGGCAAAGGTAGGCAAAACCTTAGACAACGGTGCCGTCAAAATGGATGTCTGCTTCTATTCTGCTGATATTATTATAAAAATAAACGGCGGGCACCGGCAGGGAGGATAACCATGTTCTACATTCTGGCAGCGGTGTTGATCGTATTTTTTCTGGCTTCAGCCATCAGAGTCCTCAAAGAGTACGAACGGGGGGTCATTTTTCGCCTTGGCCGTATCATAAAAACCAAAGGGCCCGGGCTCATTATCCTTATTCCCGTCATTGATAAGATGGTCAAGGTAAGTCTGCGTCTGGTGGCCATGGACGTCCCGTCCCAGGACGTCATCACGCGGGACAACGTATCGATAAAAGTCAATGCGGTCATATACTTCAGGGTGATGGACCCCACCAAGGCCACCATAGAAGTGGAAAACTTTCTGTTTGCCACGTCACAGTTGGCGCAGACCACGCTACGGAGCGTCTGCGGGCAGGTGGAACTCGACGAATTGCTTTCGGAAAGGGACAAGATCAACGCCGAACTGCAGGGGATCCTGGATAGTCATACGGACCCATGGGGCATCAAGGTAACCACGGTGGCGGTAAAGCACATCGATCTGCCCCAGGAGATGCAGCGTGCCATGGCCAAGCAGGCCGAGGCCGAGAGGGAAAGACGGGCGAAGGTGATCAATGCGGAAGGGGAGTACCAGGCTGCGGACCGGCTGGCCCAAGCCGCCGGTATTATCTCAAAGCACCCTGAAGCCTTACAGTTGAGGTATTTGCAGACGGTCAAGGAAATCTCAGCGGAAAACAATTCCACCACGCTGTTCCCCATACCCATCGATCTCTTGACGCCGTTCATCAAAAAGGGTTAGGGAGATAGCATGATCCCCTGCCCGCGAGGGTCGGGAACAGCCAAACCGTAACAGGAGAAAAGCATGGACGAAGAAATCAAGGAAACGAAAAATGAGGAGGAGCCCCAAAAGGATTCAGGCGAAGAGGCCGTCGTCCCCGATAAGGATGTGGACAAAATGACGGTCAAAGAACTCAGGGTGATCGCCAAGGACATCCCCGGCGTTGAAGGCGTGCCCTCCATGAAAAAGGAGCCGTTGCTGGAGATCGTCAAAGGGCATCTGGGGAGTGAGGTGGACAAGCCCGCAAAAAAGGCAAAGGCAAAGAAACCCGCCGCCAGCGTCAAGGAATTGAAGCTGAAAATCCCCGAACTCCGAGCCCTCAAGCAAAAAGCCCGGGAGGCGAACGATCGTCATCAGGTGGATATCCTTCGCCGACGAATCAACCGATTGAAAAAAATGACGCGCAAGGCGTCTCAAGCCTGATTCGGCTCGTGTGATGGAGCAGGTCCCTATCATGTTGACGCGGGGGCCTGCTCTTCTTTTTTGACGGGAAAGCAGGTTGAAGGTGGAAGGTCTTGGAGGTTAGAGGCAAGTGAAAACCATTGCCGTCATTCCGGGAGCGGGTTCGGGCACCCGCATGGGTGGACGCCGCGCCAAGCAGTTCCTGGATCTGTGCGGCATGCCGCTCCTTGCCGTAACCCTGAAGCCCTTTCAGGACTGCCGGGCCATAGACGGCATTGTTGTGGTAGCCCCGCCGTCGGACCTGACCTATTGTCGGGAGGGGGTCGTTCGGAAGTTCGGCTTCAGCAAGGTCACGGCGGTCGTTCCCGGTGGCCTTCGGCGACAGGATTCGGTAAGAGCGGGTCTGGAAGCCGCCGGGGAATCGTGCGGGCGAGTGGTGATACACGATGCGGCACGCCCCCTGATCACGACCGAATTATTAGACCGCGTCCTGGAAGCCGCTGAGGCCCACGGGTCGGTTATCGCGGGATTGCCGGCCAAGGAAACGGTCAAGGCAGTGTCCCCGACCGGAGAAGTGCTGGGCACCCACGACCGCACCCACACCTGGCTGATCCAGACGCCTCAGGTATTTCCATACAAAGAACTCATGCAAGCCCACCAGGCGTCTCTCAGGGAAAACCTGGAGGAGGCGACCGACGATGCGCTTCTCATGGAAAGGCTGGGCTTGCCCGTGTGGGTGGTTGAAGGGACCGAGGAAAACATCAAAGTTACCACGCCCCGGGACCTTGCATTGGCCCGAATGATCATGGAGGCGAGGTTGAAAAGATAGGTTAAGGCTGAGGCCGAGGTTAAGGTTAAGAGGTAAATTGATTCCTTTTTTCCTCTTTTTCTCAACCTTAACCTTAACCTGAGCCTGGCGAAGCCGTACCCAACCCGGCGAAGCCGGAGTCGACGAATGCTGTTACGGATCGGAACAAGAGGAAGCAAACTTGCCCTGGCGCAGAGCCGATGGGTGAGGGGCGAGATTCTCGCCCGGCATCCGGACGTGCAGGTGGAACTGGTCAGAATAAAGACCACCGGCGACAAGATCCTGGACACCCCCCTCAGCCGGATTGGGGGGAAAGGCCTTTTTGTCAAGGAAATCGAAGAGGCCCTGCTCCGCCGGGATGTGGACCTGGCGGTGCACAGCATCAAGGACATTCCCGCCCGGTTGCCGGACGGACTCATGCTCTCGGCATTTCCCGAAAGAGAAGATCCCCGTGACGCGCTCGTATCCGAAGGCGATCTGCCGTTGGACGCCCTGCCCGCCGGCGCGCGCGTCGGCACCAGCAGTCTGAGGCGGGGGGCGCAGCTGCTTCGCCGGCGACCCGACCTGGTCCTGGTCCCCCTGCGAGGGAACGTGGACACGCGCCTGGCAAAACTGGATTCCGGCAACCTGGAAGCCATTGTTCTGGCGGCCGCCGGGCTGAAGCGGCTCGGGCTTGAAGGCCGCATCAGCCAGGCCATCCCCGTGGAATATCTACTCCCGGCGATCGGGCAGGGCGCGCTGGGGTTGGAGGTAAGGCGGCACGACGGTGACACGTTGCGTGTACTCGATTTCATGGACCATGAACCGACCCGAATTACGGTCCTGGCGGAGCGCGCTTTTTTGGCGGAACTGGATGGCGGATGCCAGGTTCCCATTGCCGGCTTTGCCCGCATGGCCGGGGACCGGGTTGTTATTGAAGGCATGGTGTCAGAGCCGGACGGTAACCATTGGGTCTCAGATACCCTGTCGGGGCCCGTCGACCGGGCTGCCGACATGGGGCGCGAGTTGGCCCGGAAACTCCTGGCCGCCGGTGCCGACAAAATCTTGCAGAATCTGTACGCGCAGGATTGAGTCTCGCTCCCCTCGCCGATTTCTCCATCTGGTATATCAAACTTTGATTGCAGGGATTCAATTGAAAACAAGTCGAGGTCTTAGACATTGACACAACCCGCTAAAGGTAAAGTGTATCTGGTGGGAGCGGGACCCGGCGATCCCGGGCTTCTGACATTGAAAGGCAAGGCGTGCATTTCCCGGGCCGACGTCCTGGTGTACGATTATCTGGCAAATCCCGCTCTATTGGGGTTTGCCAAGGCGAAGGCCGAACTGATTTACGTGGGCAAGAAGGCGGGCGTGCACACCCTGAGCCAGGACGAGATCAATTCGCTCATCGTAAAAAAGGCCTTGGCCGGCGGCACGGTGGTGAGGTTGAAGGGCGGGGACCCATTTATCTTCGGCAGGGGAGGCGAGGAGGCACAGGAATTGGCGGCTGCAGGAATCGATTTCGAATTTGTTCCGGGCGTCACCTCAGCCATCGCCGTCCCGGCCTATGCGGGCATACCCCTGACGCACCGGGATCATACCGCAACCGTGGCCTTTATTACAGGGCACGAGGACCCGCGCAAGGATACTTCGAATATCGCCTGGGACAAAATCTCAACCGCTGCGGGCACCCTGGTCTTTCTGATGGGTGTGGGAAATCTGGCAAAAATCGCCGAGCGGCTGGTGGCCAACGGCCGGCCGCCGGACACCCCGGTAGCCGTCATTCGCCGGGGGACCGAACCGGCCCAGCGAACCATCGTGGGAACCCTCGGGACCATTGCGCGAATTGCCGAAGAGGCTCAAGTAACCCCGCCGGCCATCATCGTCGTGGGACAGGTGGTCCGATTGAGGGAGACCCTCAACTGGTTTGAAAAAAGGCCCCTTTTCGGCAAGCGGATCGTGGTCACCAGGGCGCGGGAGCAGGCCAGCGGATTCATGAAAGACCTGGCGATGCTGGGAGCGGAATGTATTGAATTTCCGACCATCCGAGTGGTCCCGCCCGACAGCTGGGAGCCCCTGGACACGGCCATCGGATCATTGCCGCAGTACCGGTGGGTGCTCTTTACATCGGTAAACGGGGTCAAGTCATTTCTCATGCGTCTTGAGGCCCTGGGAAAAGATGTGCGGGAACTGAAAGGATGCCGAATCGGCGCCATCGGACCGAAAACCGCTGAAATATGGAAGGACATGGGCATCCGGCCGGACCTGATGCCTGATGAATACCGGGCGGAAGCGGTAATAGAGGCATTCAGGCGGCATGGCGTCGAGGGAGCGCGCATTCTCCTTCCCCGGGCCCTGGAAGCGAGAGAAATCCTTCCCGAATCTCTTCGGGAAATGGGTGCGCTGGTGGACGTGGTGCCGGCCTACAGGACCGTCCTCCCGGACAGCCATACGGAGCGGGTGGGAGAGATGCTCAAAAACAGAAGCATCCACATGGTGACCTTCACCAGTTCTTCCACCGTAAGAAACTTCGTGAAGATGTTCGAGGGCAGGGACTTCCGGATCAACCCTGGGGAAAAAGGACCGACGGTCGCCTGTATCGGTCCCGTTACGGCCAAAACCGCCGAGGAACACGGATTCCGGGTGGACGTAATGCCGGATGCCTACACCATAGAAGCGCTTACGGAAAGTATTGTAGCGTATTTCGGCGCTCAATAAATCCCAATCACCAATCTCTTCTCACGCTTTCCCTCTTAACTTCAGAAACGCCTGCACCGCCTTTTTATGCTCCCGGGTCTGGAGCATAATGCTCTGATGAGAGGCCTCCCATTCCATCACATCCCGCAGCGACATGTTCAGGCTTCCCTCAAGCCCCTCCTTGATCAGCGCCAGCGCGTCCGGCGATTTCTGCAGCAATGCCTCGATAAGGCGGTCCACCTCGGCGTCAAGTTCTAAGGCTGGGACGGATCGGTAGACCAGGCCCATGGCCTCTGCCTCGCGCCCGCTGATTTCGCCCCCGAGCATGGCCAACTCCTTGGCCTTGGCCATGCCCACCAGACGCGGGAGAAAATAATGCCCCCCGCCATCCATGATCACACCGATGTGGATGAAGACTTCGCAGATGCGGGCATCGTGGGCGGCCACGGTAAAGTCTCCGGCCAATGCCACGTTCGCCCCGACGCCATAGGCCACCCCCTCCACCTTGCAGATGATGGGCTGGGGAAGCTCCTTCATTGCGATGATCAGCCTGGACAGGCCCTTCATCATTTGCAGCCTCACCTCCGGCGCAGCTCTCTCATTGAGGAGATGCATGTCCGCGCCTGACGAAAAATGCCCGCCCGCGCCCTGAATGACCACGACACGGACCTTGCGGTCTCCCGCAACATCACTCAATGCATTCATCAGGCCGGTGCCGATGGCGCCATTATAGGCGTTCAGCACTTCAGGCCGATTCAACGTGATGTTGCAGATGCTGTTTTCTTTGCTGACTAAAACGCTCTTTTCAGACAATTTTTTCCCTCCATTATTTGCTTACCCAGTACCTGGATCTTGCAAGATTCAGGTAGTAAATTTAGGTTTTCAGGGGCCGGGCGTCACCACCGCCACGGGGCCTGCGCTCATGCGCTTGAGGCTTTCATAATCAACCTCTACGCCCAATCCCGGCCCGTTCAGCGGGCCCGCCTCTCCTCCCATTCCGAAAGAGACATTTTCCAGGGTCGTGTTTTCCTTGAGCAGAAATTCATCATAGCAGCAATTGTAGTAGGACGCATCACCGCAAAGCAGGCTGACGGCGCGCCCGGCCGCCGATAAGATCCCCGACTCCCCCAACTGGCAGCCGATGGCAAAGGGGACATCCATTAGGCGAAGGCGCCGGACCATCTCCAACGAACGGCGCAGGCCCCCGCACTTGGACAGTCTCACATTCATCATCGTATAGTGACCTTCATTAAAAACGTGTCGCGCCTCACCCAGTGTACACGCGGATTCGTCGGCCATGACCCATACGTTGCGGGACGCCATGAGGGCGCAAAATTCAGCAATTTCGGTGGTGCGCCCCGGCCCCATGGGCTGCTCTACTACCCGGACCCCGCATTCTTCGATCAACGGGACGTGTTGCAAAGCGGTTTCCAGGTCCCAGGCCATATTCACATCGATGATGAGGTCGGCTTCGTTTCCATATACCTCTTGTACGGCCTTCAATGCGGCACTGTTGTATTGAAAGTCGTTCCCCACCTTCAGTTTCACCCGATTGATCTTCATCTCCCGGGCAATACGGCTCAAATCCGCGATTTTTTCTTTTGCCGCCAAGGGAAACACCGCCCCGTAGCGTACGGTGTCCTTACGGTGTTTCCCGGAAAAAAAATCGATGACAGACGTTCCCCGGCTTCTGCCCAGGGCGTCCAGGAGAGACAGTTCCAGCGCGCACACGGCCGAATGGTGCTCTTTTCGATTCGGCAGGGAATCCACAAATTTCCATATTTGAGACACGTCTTCCAGTTGCCAAGGGAAAGGGCCGCCATCAACCAACAGTCGAATACTCCGAACCACGCTGTCCTGGCTTTCTCCGGTGACGTAAGATCGGGGCGCGGCCTCCCCGTATCCTTTGACCGCGCCATTGTCCGCCGTAACTTCCACAACCACATTGCTTACGGTCGATCGCTTTCTCATGGCGTGCGAGAACTCGCTCGAAAAAGGAAGCACGATCGGATATATGCGAAGCGTATCGATTTTCATCAGGTTGGAGGGGGATCGGATGGGATAGTCAAAATAAATTCAGTACCATCATTCACTCGGCTTTTGACATCGATCGTCCCGTTGTGATCCTGCATATTTTGATGGGCTATGAACAGCCCGAGTCCCGTGCCGTTGTGCATATCGCTTCGATGTTTGGTGGTAAAGTAGGGGTCGAAAATCTTGTCCAGGATGGATTCGGGTATGCCCGAACCGTTGTCCCTTATTCTGATTCGAATTCTTTCGCCGTCGCCCTTGTTCGCCACTTTTTCGGTCTGAACATCTATCCGCCCGTTCTCCTCCGTAAAATCCACCGCGTTAGAAATGATATTCAGAATTACTTGCTTTATTTTTTCTGAATCAAGCCAAACCTGATCGATTTCAGGGTCATATTTTCGGACCACTTCAATTTTTTTGGCGTTCGTCCGGGGAGACACCAGAAGAACCATTTTTTCGATGATATCGCTCAGAGGACTGAACTCATAGTGAGGCTCCCGCGTCTTTACCAGGTCCAGCAGTTCGGTGATCAGGTTATTTACCCGCGTGGTTTCTTCCATGGCCACCTGATAGAACTCGTTTCTGAATTCATCGTCATCGAATTTTCTGGGCAACATCTGAATGAACGTACCGATGGCGGTCATGGGATTCTTGATTTCGTGCGCCAGTCTTGCTGCCAAATTTCCTAAAAAGCTGAATTTTTCGGCCCGGCTCAAGAGGGCGTGTGACCTTTTCAACTCCACCATTTGATCTTGGAGCTGGCTGTAAAGCCTGGCGTTCTCTATGGCGATGGCGATTTGCGGCGCAAAGACCTCGAGCGTCTCCCTTGTCTCCTTGGGAACGCCCTGGGTTTCGGTGGCATCGATTGCCATCACCCCGATGACTTTGGACCTGGTGATCAACGGCAGCACGTAACCGGAAGTGGGCTGCCCATAGGCCAGAATGATATTGTCCTTTCTGAGTTGGGATTTTTTGACTTCCGGTATGTATTCGGGCAGACCGGTGTTGGTCACCCGTACGAGCAGATTGCTGACCCGTTTGAGGGAAACCCTGTAGTTTCGGATCTGCTCCGGCATTTCGCCTTCAAACCCCACGGCGTGAAGGTATTCCAACCGGCCCTCTTTTTCGTTCACGAGCATGATCATCGCGCGGTTGATGCTGCAGACGGTGGCAAGGATATTCATGATGACATCCAGCAACTCCCCTAGGTCCAGGACCGACAAAATTGCCTTTCCGGTGTCTTGAATAGCCAGCAATTGCTTGATCTTGTAATTCAGTTCAACATTTAACCGATTGACTTCCTCGTACTTGCTCTCGATGACTTGCTTGTCCCGCTCCATTTCTTCCACGGTTTCCCTAAGGACCGATTTAGACGTGAAAAACCGTGAAAAAATCTCGTGGGCCCTGTTTCGGGCCGGCCATTTCAAGTGATATTCACAGTACGGGGCCCCGTCGAAGAAACAGGCGGTTTCCTCAAACATAAGCGGCTTGCCCCCCCATATGCACGGCAAATAGGTGTAGACCCCTTGATTCATAAGACAAAAATCCTTGGTCACATGCATCCCGGCATTCCAGTGGAGGCGTACAATTCCCTCGGTCCCTTTGATGGATACGATTTCCACCTTCTTGTTTCGGGCCCACTTGTCATTGATTTTCTGCGCGTGCTTGAGCGCAACCTTGGAGGACCACAGGGCCTTGACCAGAATTCCCTGAACGTATCCCAGAGTTGTATTTTCAACCGCGTACTTGGCGATCTTGAAAGCGGCGTTTTCATCGTTGAGAATGATCCTCGCCCTCTCGTACAGTTTGGCGGCGACGGCACATGAAATCCAATTATTGCGATCACGCAGATAATCCACCGGACGGGGGATTCCATCGATAAACGGATCCAGATCATCCAGCAGGGCCGAATAAGGCAATCCCTTGTGATCTGAAACGTATTCGATAATCGCCTTCGTATTGGAGCAGCTGATTTCCTTTTCCATGCCCCGGGGTCCCCCGCGACCTATAAGGATAAATCTCTTTTGCTTCTCTCGGCGGAAACCATTTTCCTATACTTAGAGGCAAGATCCGGCGCCGCTTTTCTGATCGTGGCGAGGCTCTTCCCATCGACGCTGAGAATATCTCTTTCCGTATTTCTGAAACACGTCTCCGGAATAATCTCATCCCGAAGCGCCCGCCCGGGGAGCCTGAAAAACGGCATCACATTCAGTATCGAGGCGTGCATTTTCTGCGTATTGTGGGAAAGCTCGTATGTGGCTTTCATGTACTCGAGGACGGTCTCGAAACCCAGGTCTTTCGATGGTTGCTTGACGATATTGTCACCGAATACACCGTCGTCATCGAATTCGACCTCCGGCATGGACATGACCTGGTCGTACAACTTGGTCTTTGGGTAGACCCGGGTTTCTCCGATCTTAAAGACGTAGCCGCCCGGGCCTTGATGTCGGGAAAGCCGCCGGGCAAACAGAAGGCTCTCTTCCAGGTCCTGTTCCGTGTCACCGGGATAACCGGCGATCATAAAAATCATGATCGGAATTTCATGCTTGACCGCCTCCTCGAATATGGCTGCCGTGTTCTCAAGGTAATGCTCGTAATGCGGCCTGTCTTTCACCTTGTTCATTCGTTTCAGTGTCGAATAACTCGCGGATTCAAAACCAATGGCCAGGCCTCCGCACACGTCCGCGATGTCTTTTAGGATGTCCGGGTCCAAGACATCCGACCGGGTCTCGAAATTGACCTTCAATCCAAGCTCGCGAAACAGCGGGAACAGATCATAAGACTTGAAAAGTGCATCGCTGATCATCACCCGGCGCGTGCTCACCAGTTGAAACAGTTGTTTTAAATCTTTATCGACAATCTCGGGAGGCACCTCTCTCCTGATCGGACGGATGGATTCCTCCATGCAGAAACTGCATTGATAGGGGCACCCTCGGCTGAATGCATAGGGGATGATATCGTAGGCCTTGGGATATTTCAGCAATTCAAGGTTCAACGGAGCCTTCTGCCTAAGATCGAATGGATCGGTTTCTCGCGTCCGGACAACCGCGCCGTTCTCTTTCCGGGCGCATCCCGGGATATCCTCTCCCCAGGGGGCATCGCCCATTCTCAGCCGTTCCGCCAGCTTGAGCAGCGGCATTTCCCCTTCGCCCACCGCAATCAGATCAACGTCGTCCGTTCTATCGAATATGTCCTCGTAATAAATTGTTGGAAAATAGCCCCCCAGAAAAACAAAAATGGCCGGGTCAAACGACTTGACGGCGCCGCATAACTCCATGACGCTTTCGGCCTGTGAAATGGCAGTGCAGGAGATGCCGACCGCCTTCGGCTTCAGTTCGGCCAACTCTTGAAGAAACTCGCGGTAGATGCCCTTTTTCCCCTCGGGCGTGAGCGGCAGGCCATAGTCCATGGGCAAGGAAATGATACGGATATCCACCTCGTTGATACGCGACTTGACAAAGCTGGCGATTTCAAGAAGCGGCAGCGGGTATGCAGGCACGTACATATTGATATTTTTGGATATGGGTTCGATGAGTACGATCATTTCGGGTGCTCCCGGGCAACCGCCGCCAATTCTCGGCCTCCCCCCTATTTTTAAATTATTGCGGGTTTTTCGGGAAAAATAAGTAGGCCATAGCCTCGAATTTATGACCAAGGCCCAAAACAGCCACAATTTTGGTGCATTATACCACCTCGGCCATTTCATCAAACAAAAAAACATTCGGGGGGGGAAGGGCGGAACGCCCTTCCCTGTAATACGGGCGTGAAAGGGCGATGGGGTATGGACTCGCCTGCGGTTCCTTTCAGGCCGGACTGCCCCGCCATCCCGGGGAAGGAGGGAAAGCGAAGCAGTCATTAACCGCCGGTGCGATTCGTCAGGCGATGGCCGGCGCCGGGTCCAAAAGCCCCCTGGGGACGACCTTATGACGCTTTTCATCAACGGCGAATGACACCATTTCGGGGACCTTTTTCCACTGATACCATTCCTCGGGGTTCGAAATGATATAATTTTCCATGAATTTCAACACCACCGCGCCCTTGGAGCCATAGATTTCAGGACTGAAACAACGCGCCATTTCCTCCCAGGAATCCGCCTTGAACTGGTATCGATGATCGGCGTCCCTGTGCATAACGCCGAAGACGATGGCTGCGCCGCACCGTTTGAGAAGCACATTGACCGCCCTGTCCACATTGATCTCCCGGCCCAAAAATCGAATCCGGCTTCTTTTTGACGGCCGCCATTCTTCGATCTCGTCACACTGGGTAATGACGATCCGGTTTTCTTTGAGGTTATCGTGAATTGCCCTGGCCACGTTGTCAATCTTGTCGGCATCCAGAATACGCGTGGAAAAGCGTTTTGCCTTCTCAATCGAAATTTCGCGCAGGTGTTTGGACGAAAACCTCACGATAATACTGACCGGGTATCCCATGGCGGATAGATAGGCCGGTATGAATTCAATGCCCCCGAAATGGCCCGTCACGAGAAGTACGCCGTTTCCTCTTGAAAGGCCGTCGTCGATCGCGTCCAGGCCTTGTGCTTCGATATGGGTCTCCAGAAAGGCGTGTAGCGCTTCAGCCGTCGAATAGGCATTAAACAGCTTTTCGTAATAATGAAAAAGAGTGCCCGTGCGCACATCCGCCACGAGATCTTTCAATCGCTGCGGCCCCATCTCCGTGGCAAAAACGGCCTCGATAGCCGCTTTGATTTTTTGCCTTTCCTGCCGTTTGACGAAAAAATACAGCTTTCCGAGACAAAAAATGTAAAAAAACGCGATCTGCCAGCCAAGTCTCCGATAAAGAAAAACATTGAATTTCCATTGAAGAAATGAACTTAGATTGATTTGCATACACCTCCCCCTTTCCCCGTTACAAAAAAAACCAGCGGAGCTACAAAATAGAGTAATAGCCGATATTTATCAAGCAAATCTCGTGCCAATTTTCTTGTAAGAAATGTCAGGGAGGGCGCCTTGGCGATAAAGAACGGCTTAAATTCGTTAAAAAATAAGGTTATTTTCAGAAAAATTTTGATAAAATACTATATATATTTTGTGCCATTTCGCTTGCAATCCGGGTTGAGGACTTCTGTGCACACCCTGCACACGTGTGGTTTTCAAAAAAAATGCACATAAATTTGTGCAAGGGTAGTATCGCCTCGGGATTCGCAAAAATCAATTATTATGACGTCATGTATAAATTCCTTCTAAAAAATAAAGTTGCATAGTAATATATTATGGTTACGTTTTTAATCCGTTTTTGATGCAGATATCGGCACGATTATTGCTGAGTGTGATTAATTACACCTAAAACATATAAGGAACGTTATGGAAAAGCGAGCGACCATACTTGTCGTGGATGACGAGCGCGGCGTACGACAGTCTTTCAACATGGTTCTCAAAGATGACTACAATGTCCTTCTCGCCGAAAACGGCGATCAAGCCTTTGACATCTTCGGCAAAAATATGATCGATGTCGTTTTATTGGACATCCTGCTGCCGGACACCAATGGCATAGACCTGCTCGAGCGGCTTAAAGAATTCGACCCGGCTGTTGAAATTATTATGGTTACGGCCGTTAAAGAAATACAGACGGCTGTGACGGCCATAAAACTGGGGGCCTATGAATATGTGATCAAACCCTTTGCGGTAGACGATGTCCTGACCATCATAGAGCGCGCATTGGAAAAGCGAACCATGGTCAAGGAGTTGACTTATCTGCGGAGCGAACTGAAGCGATACCAGCCTTTTGAGAAAATGGTGGGCAAGGACGAAAAGATAGGCGCCGTTTTTGAACTTATCTCCACGATTGCCGACAGTGAAGGCACCGTGCTTATTCAGGGCGAGAGCGGCACGGGCAAGGAACTGGTGGCCAGGGCCATTCACAATCTCAGTCCGAGAAAGGACAATCCTTTCGTCGTGATCAATTGCGCCGCCATACCGGCCACGCTAATGGAGAGCGAGATTTTCGGGCATTCCAAGGGGGCCTTTACAGGGGCGATTAGAACAACCATGGGGAAACTGGAAATCGCCAATAAGGGGACAGTCTTTTTTGATGACGTGGACAACCTTGACATCAGTATGCAAGCCAAACTTCTCAGGGTTATTCAGGAAAAAGAATTTGAACGCGTCGGCAGCACCAAGATCATCAAAGTGGAAATCCGGTTCGTGGCAGCCACAAACAAGGACCTTACCGATTCGATTTCCAAAGGAGAATTCCGGGAAGATCTGTACTATCGCCTGAACGTTTTTCCCATTCAATTACCCGCCCTGAGAGAAAGACGGACGGATATCCCTTTGCTCATCAACCATTTTCTGGACATCTATTCCAAAAAATCGGGGAAAACCCCAAAGCGGTTCTCCAAACAGGCCATGATGGCCGCCATGAAACACGACTGGCCCGGCAATGTCCGTGAACTGCAGAATCTCGCGGAAAGAGTTTCCACGGTTGCTCCGGGGCCGGTGGTGCGCCCTGAAGACATCTCCCTCCTCAACACGGGATACAGGCAGATCGAGGGCATGACATTAAAGGACGCCGTGAGCGCCTTTGAAAAAACCTACATCTCGGAAGTGCTGGAAAATGTCGGAGGGAGTCGCAATGAGGCGGCGAACAGGCTGGGAATCCATCGAAACACCCTCCTTTCCAGGATAAACGAGTTGGACGTCAAGCTTTAACCTCATTTCCATGGTGGAGCGGAAATTTGTCAAAAAAAGCCGCAAATTGGTTTTCAGCGGGGAAGTCCCTGCCTGAACGCCGGAGTGGGGAATGGCGTTCTCGGACCGACTGACTGCGAAAAATGCACAGAAAATTGTGCACGTGCACAATTTTCTGTGCATTTTCATTCGTGATAATTGCTCACGATAATCATCCTGCAAGGTGGGGGATGAAGGCCAATATGGACTTAGGGGCTCCGCCCCAATTGGAATATTGGAATGTGGCTTACAAACGACAACAGCCGCAAAACGAACTATAATTTCAATAAGTTGTAGAATTTCCGAGACGTTTATTCAATATTTGGCACGTTTTTTGTATAATTTAAGACTTCACGTCTCAGCGGTCATTTCGCGAGATCATAATTCCGAAGGAGACGGTCATGGGTTATGCCGACAGTGGCGCCTCACAAAAAGACACCAACCGGCTGGAGGAGGAAATCCACCTTCTCAGATCGCAATTGAGCGAATCCCCCCGCTTGGAAGAACAGCTTCGCCAGGCCCAGAAAATGGAGGCCCTTGCGAATCTCGCAGGAGGGATTGCGCACGACTTCAACAACATCCTCCAAACCATCCTGTGCTATATGCAACTTTCCCTGTTGAAATCCGATGACATGTCACCGGAAGACACATACAAACGTATAGAGCCGATCATAAACAAAGGCAGTGATTTGGCAAAACAACTCATGGCCTTCGGGCGCCCGACCGAATCCGAAACCATTTCACTGGATTTGAACTGGAAAATCCGGGAAACCCGAAAAATTCTAGACAGGACCATTCCCAAAATGATCCGAATCGACCTCGCGCTTGATGAACATCTCGACAGGATCAGTGCCGACGGCGGCCAGATCGAGCAAGTCCTCATGAATATGGGCGTCAACGCCAAGGATGCCATGCCGGAGGGAGGGACCCTCGCTTTTGCCACCGAAAAGGTCCGATCCGGCAAGGACCCATTCCTCAAAGGCATAAACGCCGAAACCGGCAATTACGTCCTCTTAAAAATTTCCGACACCGGATGCGGCATATCCAACAGCGACATGCAGCATATTTTCGACCCCTTCTTCACCACGAAGAAAAAGGGTGAAGGCACGGGACTTGGCCTGTCCGTTGTGTATGCTATCGTAAAAAACCACAAGGGCTTTATCAATTGCTGCAGCGTGAGCGGCAAAGGGACCACCTTCAACATTTACTTGCCGGTAGCCGACGCCGAAACCAAAAAATCCAAAGTATTTGAGTTGAGAAGAAACGAAGCCGTCTCCGGAGGTGACGATTCGATCCTGCTGGTGGACGATGAACAGACGATCCTGGAGGTCTGGGGCGAACTCCTGGAAAGCTACGGGTACAGGGTAACAACCGCCGTCAAAGGGGAGGAGGCCCTGTGGAGATACGCCAATTCACATTTTGATCTGGTATTGCTGGATCTCAACATGCCGGGCATGGGCGGGTTGAAATTCTTCGAGAAACTCCTGGCAATGGACCACCAGGCCAAGGTTGTCATGAGCAGCGGGTATTCCATGAACGGGTTGGTCAAAAAGGGCTTCAGGATGGGCGCCAAGGCCTTTCTGCCAAAGCCCTATTCCATAGACAGACTCCTCCATACCATTCGCGAAACGCTTGATGCGGACGCGTGCGTAACCGCCTGGGGGGCCACCAGGAAAAGCACGGAACATGTTGAGGAAAAGCCATCCATACCCGTTTTGCCGGTGCCCCGTCCCGCCCCTGTTCCCACCTGATGATTTCGATACAATTCCTACAGGCAGGATCCTCGTCATTTTCATGCGCTGCAAATTTACCACAAGGCGCACGAAGAATATGAAGACATGCCGTTATTCCCATTTAATAATCCTTCGTGGTCTTCGTGATCTTCGTGGTGAATACCCACATCTCCCATGGAAACACCATATGGCTCAATATGCGCCGCAGGGGGGAAAATACGGCCATTCCTGGATGGGCACTAGCTGAACCAGAGGCCTTCAAGCGATGTCGTTGAAAAATCGATCGTCAACCTGGGCTGGTTTGCTTTCATATTCCAGGAGACGAAACAGGTCAGCAATCCGGGAAGCCCACCTTTTTTTACGCCAAGCCGATCGCTTACCCGCTTAAGCGCTTCGCTAACACTCGAAACGATCAATCTATCCACCCTTGCCGTGGCATTCAACGCCTTCAGCGATTGGACGCTTTGCAGTTGCTCAAGCGCCTCCTCCCAGTGAACGCCTTCCACTTTTTTGCGAAGCACGTATGCGTTTCCACGGTCCTGAATCACCAGAAGGGGCGGATTCACATTCAACTTTGCATTGCGGACCCGCTCCATTGGCATCTCGCGGGATATGGCTTCCAACAGCTGCTTTTTTTTCTCCAGTTCAGGCACTTGCCGGGCCTGAATTCTCTCGAATATATGAACTTGACCGTCAATGGCGATCTCCTTGAGGCGCGTGGGATCAAAGCCCAGGTCCATCATATCCGCCAGGGTGAGCGCTTCCTGAGGCGTTGTCCCCCGCTCCGCCTGCCACGTCATCAGACTGGGGCGCTGATAGTTGGCAAGCGCTTCGATATGGCCGGCGGGATTGTTTTTAAGGTCTTCGGGCAGTGCCGCCCAAACCTCTTTTTGCCCGTTCACCTGGAGCGTGTCGCCGGCCAGTTCCTGAGGGGCGTAGGATTGGATGGGCAGCCGCCCGATTTCCGGTGTGAGAACGAACTGTTCCAGCGAATCGCCGCCCGTATAACCCAGTAGGGAGGCGATGCGGCGCCTAAACGACACCAGCTTCGTCATGAAACGGGTAAACATGAACCGCATGAGCGGTGTAGAGGCCCCGTTCAGGATGTCCTCGTCAAAATAGGCGAGCAGCGCGGCATAAAGGTCCCTGAACTCGGCAATGGTCCGGCGCACCATTTCCTGGTTGTCCCGCATGTCGATGGCGTCCCGTTTCCGCTGAAGGTGATGCACCAGACGAAGCACGGCTTCCCTGACGTCACGGTTTCGGTACCTGTAAGGAATATAGACCATGTAGTGAGCGCCCGCGTCTTCCATGGCGTCGCCGATGATGTTCTCGACCGATTCCCAGGCCTGCTTGGAATAGATGTCGAACGTGGGATCGTTTTCCGGAATGATGTTGTCCAGGATTCCCATGGCCCCTTTGGCCTCGAGGAATTCCCGAAAATGGATCAGTACGCGGTTGCCGAGACCTTTCCGCCTGTAGGGAGCGGCCACCTCCACATAGACCAGATAGTAGCAAGGCATGGGCTTTTTCAAATACAGCATATTGAGGCGCCCCAGGTTATCCCCGTCCTCTGAGATGATTTCCAGCGTTCGAAATCCGTTCTGACCGCTTTTCGGCTTGAGCCGGTCAATTTTACTCCCGGCCACGGTGACATTAACCAGGTCCCACAGATTGCTGAACAGATCGGCAACGATAGGGGTCCCGGAAGCCCCGGCCCGCATCCCGTCGTCTATGAGTTCGATCATGGCCAGGCGGTCGTTGATGCTGAGCTGTCGGGCCGCTTCGACAGGACCCATTGCCTGAAGAGATGGGTCCGATTCGTTCCTCATGGTGATTTCTCCATTTGACCTTACAATTCCGGTTTATATATAACGACCTAAATCCTTGCGCATACATACACAGCGGTTTACAGAATACAGTCTTTCAAAATAGCTCTATCGCCGGCGATCTTAACAAGCGATTCGCAATTTGTTGTCGGCGATCTTAACAAGCGATTCGCAATTTGTTGTGACGCTGTGTATAGAACCGTGCGCCCAAATAAAAAAAGCGGAGCGTGTGCTCCGCTTAAATATTGATTTGGCTTGTGCACACACTAGGGCATCCGGGCGCCCCCGTTAAAATAAAAATAAAAAAAGATGCCTGCCGTGTGTGTGATCATCATTAATTCCTTATCTTTAGAAGTATATCACTATAAGGGGCGGATTGTCAATATCAATTTTTTTATCGTTTTTCCATCGGAATGGAGATGGCGAAAGTCGGATTTCGTTGGAAGGAAAAAGGTGTCCCCGCCCAACAACGGCGGGATCTTCGACAGGTGTCCCACCTCCGCTCTGACGAGCTACGGTGGACAGGCAGCGGGGCCTCTGGCCTGGGGGGCGGCCCCGCCCGTCTTCGCTGCTTCGCAGCTACGCCGCGGCA